>JAEWRS010000080.1 GCA_023398855.1 Bacillota bacterium | reverse complement strand
GTTCCCCAGGTATCCTTTGCTATGGAACGGCGGTAGATAAATGCACCGCCGGTAGCCTGGTAACCCAGTGCAACCAGCTTGTTATCAGTATTTGTTCCAATATCTATCGTATATTTGGCAATATCTGCTTCCTTCACCTTTGCAGCAACATCAATCCCCAGGTCCTCATAAGGTGCCGAGTATTGCATGGCATCTCCCTGGGTGTATTTAAGGATAAATGCCGCTTCCGCACAAAACAAATCCGGTGCATCTTTTCCACCTGAGGACAGTGCCTGATCCAATGCTGGCTGGTATGCACCATCCGTTGTTGCAATAATCGTTGGATTGATCTCATAGTCAAAGTCCGGATGCAATTCCTTATATTTTTCGATCATTTTAGGGACTTCATCTGTAAATGACCAGACATTAATCACCTTTTTCCCCGCAGATTTTGTATTATCTGCAGATTCACTCTTTGCTCCCGCTTCTGTAGATTCACTTTTCACTGTCGTTTCTGCGGATCCGCCTTTTGCCCCACTGTTACACCCCGTTACCATTCCTGCCAGCACACATGCACCTGCCAGCAATAAAAAACGCTTTTTCATGTTCATTCCTCCTCCTTCTCAATATTTGGCAAACACTTTTTGTATTGATTTGCATATTTAGTGTATCACACAAGAGGTCTTTTCGCACTACAAATATTGCTTTCCAATATACAAAAGTTGCTTTATGGCATAAAATTATTGCTTTAGTTTGAGGAGTTTTTTTTATTGCATATTAATTCTTTTGTATATATTTATTTATTAAATCCCATTTTAATTAGTTTCTATATTTATTTTGTCTTCAAATAAAATTATTTCCACATTTTTATTTAGCAATAAATGCGATCATGTTTCATAAAACCTAAAAATCCGATAAAAGAAAGCAGATTATAAAACATAAAAGCACATTCTGCCATAATATTGGCAGAATGTGCTTTATGTTTATTGAATGATAGCTGTCTGGCGATTAGATGCAGGCTGCTGCACCTCCAGGGATTTGTTGTAAAAATAACGAATGACATCCTTACGTGTAATGATTCCAATAAAATTCTTCTGGTCATCTACAACTGGTACAAAATTTTGGTTTAATGCTTTATCAATCAAATCTTCCATGTTGGAATCCGCATATACGGGACGGTTATCTGACCTTCTGTCAAGGGCAGCTACAGTTACCTGTTCTGCTTCCTTTAAGCTTAGATTGAATTTGTTCTTAATTCCCCAAAGCATGTCCCCTTCTGTAATTGTCCCAACATATTTCCCCCGTCTGTTTATAACGGGTACCGCAGAGTATTTGTGATACTCCATCTTCTCAAGCGCCTGGCGCAGAGATTCATCCTCAAAAATATAAGCCACCTCATTCTTAGGTGTTAAAAAAAATAATATGTTCATAGCCACACTCCCCAACGATTCTTCTGAAGGCAATGAGCCAAAACCAGGCGATGAACCTGACTTTGGCAGCTGCCGCTGGTTCAGATACCCGCAGTAAACTGCGGGTATCTGACAGATCGGTTATAGTATAGCAGATGACTCTTAATCACTTATGAACATTTTATTATTTTTTTATAACATTTTCCTGAGTTTTACTGATAAGGCTTACTGCATATAGTCAAGAGGGTCAATTGCCTTATCATCATGAGACAATTCAAAGAATACGTTAGATCCTTCTATGGAATAATACTTGGTAGGCTCGGCCACATAGCCTAAAACCTGCCCTTCCTTCACGTATTCATTTTCCACCACCTGCAGTTCCTTTAACTGGCCGCAGATTGCGGTATAGCTGTTGCCCATATTTAAGACAACGTAGCTTCCAATTTCTTCATTGGAGCTGATTTTCTGCACCTTTGCATTGGCAGGTGCCACAACCGGAGTGCTTACATCACCCTGGATCACAAGCCCTGGATTGCATTTATACTGATCCAGAGTTGGGAAATAAATGGTGGACTCCATGCTGTAATCTAAAACCACATTTCCGCGTATGGGCCAGGTCATTCTGGTAGTATCGCTGAAATTAAGCACCAGAGACGTTGCCGCGCTCTTATCTGTCCCGGCTTTTGCTGCGGGGGCATTTGTTTCCTGCTCAGCGGTGGCTTTGTTGGAATCAGCCGCCTGCATTTCCTCTTCCTTATTCTGCGTTGCACCAGAGTCTCCTGCAACTGCCACTTGTGTTTCCTGGGGGATGGATTCTTCAACAATCATATTGCTCTGATCCGGCACTTGCAGATAAGGGCTTTCTCCTCCACCATTTCCTCTTTGAACGGTAATGACTCCTGCTGCAGCAACTATAGTCAGCAGGCCTAGAACCAACAGGACAAGGAAAACTTTATCCTTGAACAATTGACTTATTTTCTCCTTCACGTTTATCACCTCGATAATATTCTTACCAAGAGTGAAAGAGTTATTCAGAAATTAATAGAAAAATTTTCAAATATGCCGGCCTGATGCTGTACCACCCATGGCTACGGCATTTACATCAAAAGTTACCCAATAATTTTTACTTTTTCTCCCCTTATCTTGTATAACAAACCCCTATACTCTTTGCAGAGCATATCTGATATGACCATCAGCTGCTTCCAGACATTTTCTTGCTTTCTCAGCCTCACAATCCAGAAGAATCATAGTAACTGCAACCTTAACACTGCCAGATGCTTTTTTCAATACATCCTTTACCACTTCCCGGTTACATTTTGTGGCTGTCATTACAATATTCTCTGCACGCGTTACCAGTTTCTCATTGGTTTGCATTACGTCTATCATCAAATTCTGATACACTTTTCCAATGCCTATCATACTTCCTGTTGATATCATATTTAAAATCATTTTCTGTGCAGTGCCGGATTTCAATCTGGTTGATCCAGTTAAAACCTCAGGTCCTGGAATTGGCTCTATAGCCAGCTCCGCTTCCTTTCCTATTAAAGAATCTTTATTACATGCAATCGCAACAGTCTTGCAGCCAATATCCCTGGCATAACGCAACCCATGAATAACATAAGGCGTTCTGCCACTGGCAGCCAAGCCAATCACCGTATCTTTTGAATTAGCTCCAATTCTCTTCAGATCATCTTCGCCAAGGCTGCAACTATCTTCCGCACCTTCTATAGCTTTCATAAATGCCATGTCTCCGCCAGCCAGCAAACCAACTACCATTTCATGTGAGACTCCAAAGGTTGGCGGACATTCCACTGCATCCAATAATCCCAATCGTCCACTGGTTCCTGCCCCCAAATAAATGATTCTTCCTCCACTCATCAGACTTTCCGTACACCAGGTAATGGCCCGAGCAACTTCTGGAAGCACCTTTCCCACAGCATCCACTACATGATAATCCTCCTGATTCATTGTTGTAACAATCTCAAAAGGTGTCATTTCATCTAGATGCAAAGTCGCTGAATTACGTTCTTCTGTTATAAGTTTTGATAAATCTATCATTTGTATATCCTCATTCTTCCTTTCATAATTACTGACCCATTCCGGCAATCAGTGCAGAAACATCCACCAGTCCTTCTTTCCCCGCTGCAAGTACTTGATTGGTAAGCTCTTCAAAAGGTACCATTTCTCTTGAAAATACAGCATGTATTACAGCTGCCATGTTTACTCCTGCTATTACTTTCATGTTTTTCTCTGTCTCTTCTGTCAACAACTGTGTTACCACATTAAACGGTGAACCGCCTAGTATGTCCACCATAATTAATATATCTTTCGTATCCAGTGTTTTAATTGCCTGAGACATATTGCGTTTCAATTCATCTGTATCCTGCCCTTTACAAAATTCAACTATCTCTAAATGTTTTGGAACTCCCGCAACCAATTCAACGGCACTAACCATACCACCCGCAAAACGTCCATGTCCTGCAATAATAATTCCAGTCACAAATTTCCCTCCAAATTATGCATAAAATCCAGTCATGTAACCAATTGCAGTCAAACCTGCTGCCAATACCAAAATTACTCCCATAAGCTTCATTGGAGACCATTTCTTTTTCGCATAAAGATGGTATACACCAAGCGTAAGTACCAATGGAACTAATCGGGGAAAAATGCCGTTAACCATTGCATCTGCATTAAAAATCACCTGATCCTTAAGGATTTCTCCTGTTGTTGCATCAAACACATCTTTTACTATTTGAAGGGGAATTGAGCAAGTAACAAAGGATGCTGTCAATGCACCTACCACAAGCAAACCAAGAAAATTCATGCTGTTTGTCAAAATATCCATCTTACCGGTTGTCATTAATTTTGACATTCCTTCCAGACCAGATTTATATCCAAAGTAAAATAATTTTCTGGACAGCAGACAGGTAAGAACCG
>JAEWRS010000049.1 GCA_023398855.1 Bacillota bacterium | reverse complement strand
ATCTTTCACTGAGCCTTTCCAAGACATTTTACAAACGAGACAATCCCATATTTCCATTTTTCGCATTGATGCCTCAGGTGGGTCCAGGTACCGCTGGTTTCCAGCTGCGCTTCATCGTTGTTCGTCTACTCTCTTTACCTTTTCCGGATTTCTTGGCCAGCGTTCCGATCTCAAGATGAAGGCGGTGCTGGCATTCTAGCTGTTGATCTTAATTTCTATGTCGCACATAACATCAAGCAGTTTTGTCGTTTTTCAAATATCTACGTCAAAACCCTCTTGGCCCAGTATTTATAAGGACTCCCGGACTTCCAGAGTTTTGTCGGAAATTTTTCGGTTTTTCCCTGTAGTTTGGGGGTTCTCATGAAATTTAAACGTTGTTGTATATCGCTGCTACTTTTATTTTGCTTGCGGGGATTTATATTCTTTCTCGCTTTCACTTGTGCAGAATTATGGAGATTTTCAGGTTTCGGGTGTCGTTAAGCTTGGTTATGTTGATGTATATCAGATTGGCGCTACTATTTCCGGGTCAGTTCCTACTGTAATTTCTGGTGTCGTTTAGGTTAATTTTTCTAGTTCATCATCATCAGCAGAGATTTTGTCTCCTGGTGCTAATTCTGCCAGTCAAGATATACAAAATGATATTTCTGATAATACCAGTCAAATGGTTGATAATTTTGATGATTTGTTCTCCTGGTTCTCAGATCGGCTTGGTTTCCTCTTCTTTCCCATTGATTTATTGGTCAGCTTGTGGAAATGTTTCTTGGCTTCTCTCCCACTGATTTTATTGTCACAATTCCTTCTTTTGAAATCATGGGAGAACCACTGCTCCAGGAGGCCAGCTTTAACTTGACGCAATTTTTAAATGAAAACTTTAGTTTTTTGCTTACTGCTATTCATTTGGGTGTGAGCATAATTATGATACAAGAGTTTGCTATATTGCGTCGCCTCCATGTCAATATTGTAAAGCTTTTTCATTAGATGCACAGCATCTTGATTAATTTGTGGTTTGGTTTCTGTCCCTGCTGAATAGCATTCCATAACATCACCCGCTAGATGGCGGCCTAATGCCTCTGCAATTTGACTACGGCAAGAATTATGAACACAAATAAATGCTACCTTTACCATATCTTCCGTCCTTTCAAAGCGTTAACAAACGGTCGCCTTTGATTTCTTCGCCACTCCATGTAATTAACGCAAATTTACCATCAGCATGTTTATCAACACGGTTAAGCCATTCAACCTCATTTGCCGCTTTTGCTGCCAACATTGGATTGGTGGTGTGTGTGCCATACAAGGATTGATTGATAATCCACCACTTAGCGGATATTCCTGCACGCTTCAAATCGTCCTCCAAACGCAATGCCTCATAAACAGGTGTTGCTTCGGGCAGAGTTACAATAAGAACTTCGGTTTCATCAGATTTCAGCCTTGGTAGAAGCTTCTGCACGGATTCCGGGATTTCACCTTTTGTTCGCTGGATTTCATGATTGTAACTTTGAGTGGATTCCAGCAAAAGAAGGGTATGACCAGTAGGCGCCGTATCAATTACCACTACCTGATCATCGGCTTTATCAACTATTTCTGCAAATGCACGAAACACTGCTATTTCCTGAGTACAGGGAGAACGCAGATCTTCCTCAACATAGGCTATATCCCCATCGCTCATACCAGACGCACGGGCCTTACCTATTACTTCGGACTGGTACTTTTTCAGCTCTTTGGCCTCGTCAATATGGCTCATAGAAATGCCGCAGTTTTCATCCAGTACAAATTTGAGATGTGCAGCTGGATCGGTGGTTGTAAGATGAACTGTTTCTCCACGCTTTGCGAGACTCAATGCAACAGAAGCAGCAACAGTTGTCTTACCTACGCCACCTTTACCCATCGTGAAAATAACACGCTTACCGCTTGTTGCCAGTTCATCAATCACATGATTCAACGAAGGAACATGAACAGTGTTCAGCGTTTCGGTGTGAACAATTACATGATCAGTATTCAGTAAGGCTCGCACATTTTCCAGCCCTGTGATGTTATAGGCACGTAAGGGCACCATATGAAGCGGAAGCGTTTGTAAACTTTCTGGCATAGTGTTAATTGCAGTCTTCTGTTTTTCAAACAGGTTCAAAGAAAGTGAGTCGCTGTATTCAGTCAGTACACCATTGATAACCAGCATTTGATTCCGGACCCCTAGTGAGGAAAGCTCGCCGGAAGCCCGAGCTGCTTCTTTAAACGGTGCTGTTTCGGGGCGTGTCACAAGAATTAATGTAGTCAGGTTTCCGTCTGCCAGAGTTTCCACAGCCTGCTTGTAAATCGCTTTTTTGCTCTCCAAGCCGGAAAGCCGGCCCAAACAGGACGCACCATGAGTGCTCTCGCTGATAAAATCACTCCATGCGGACGGAAGCTGGAGCATACGTAGAGTGTGACCAGTGGGCGCGGTGTCAAAAATAATATAGTCATATTCCTGTTGTACCTTGCCGTCTGTGATAAAATTGGAAAATTCATTGAATGCCGCGATCTCCACGGTGCAGGAACCGGAAAGCTGTTCTTCCATGTTAGCGAGAACAGCGCCAGGTAGTTTGCCGCGATAAGGTGCGATTACGCTTTCCCGATATTCAGCTGCGGCTTTAATTGGGTCAAGATTCGCCACAACTAAATTAGGCACGTCGGGAATCGGAGTCCCCTTGTTTGTTAACTCCATAGAAAAGACGTCCTGTAAATTAGATGCCGGGTCGGTACTGATTAGCAGCACCCTTTTTCCACTGTCTGCCAGCGATACGGCGGTGGCGCAGGCAACGCTGGTTTTACCAACGCCGCCCTTGCCGGTATAGAAAAGATATTTTGTAAGTTTAATAGTACGTGGATCAAATAAATTCACTTTAGCAGCAACCTCCTTTGCAGCAACAGCCATCATTTCCCTGTGCCTTTTCCACTGGTTTTCCCAGCAGATCGATGGACAGACCTAACCACTCCGTAAATTCCGCATTGGTGGGGTATTTCCCGGTCAATACAATCTTTCCGTCTATCACGGTAACGGGCAAGCCGTCCGGCCCTTTGTCATTGATGAAGTCATTCACAACCTTATTATTCACAAACTCCATTGGTGCGCTGTTGAGATTAAAGCGATCAACGTTTACGCCGTTCTTTTTCAACGTATCAAGAACAGTAGATATACGAAGTAATTCGGTATCAACTCCTACTCCGCAAAGTCCAGTTGAGCAGCACATAGCAGGTTCGAAAATTTGCATTGTTTTCATAAAATCACCTTCTTTCATTGAATTTATTTTAGAATCGCGTCCCATGAAGAAGCGTTCCAAATTAGCAGGCGGTGTGTAGGCTAGGCTTTCATTCGAGAACTTCCCTTTAATTGTACGCAAGATATCCAGACGGCACTGTAGTACTGTTCATATTATTTAACCCGTAAACAGCCTGCTGGTTGTTTGATACATCATTCATGTTGTTAATGCTAAATTCGCCAGCCATATAAATTCTCCTTATCAATATGACTTAGCTCAATTTATTGTTTGGCATTGGATTCTGGGAACCAATGTGTAGTTTTATTAGCAACTTTTACAAGAAAAAGCATTACGGGTACTTCAGTCAAGACCCCGACGGTAGTAGCAAGCGCAGCGGCGGAGCTGGTGCCAAACAGGGCGATTGCCACAGCGACAGACAGTTCAAAAAAGTTGGACGCGCCGATCATTCCTGCTGGTGCGGAAATGGAGTAGGGCAGCTTCAGCAGTCGGGCGGCAAAGTAAGCGATAAAGAAAATAAGGAACGTCTGAATAATCAGTGGTATTGCGATTAAGACAATGTGTAGAGGATTGCGGATTATGGTTTCACCTTGGAACGCAAAAACCAGTACCAGCGTTAATAATAGTCCTATAGTTGTAATACCATCAAATTTATTAACAAAAGTATTGTTAAAATATTCTTCCCCTCTCTTTTTGATTACCAGTGTACGGGTCAGCATTCCACCTACCAGTGGAATTACAACAAACAGCACCACCGATAAAATCAGAGTATCCCACGGCACAGCTACATTAGAAACACCGAGCAAAAATTTTACAATGGGCACAAAGGCTACTAAAATAATAAGGTCATTGGTTGCTACCTGTACGACGGTATAAGCGGGATTCCCTTTCGTTAAACTACTCCACACAAAAACCATTGCAGTACATGGGGCAGCTCCCAAAAGCACCGCGCCTGCCAGATATTGCGTTGCCAAGTCTGGCGAGATGAATGCTTTGAAAATCACAAAGAAAAACAGTGAGGCGATTGCATACATGGTAAATGGTTTAATAAACCAGTTAGTAATCCATGTGACAAACAATCCTTTAGGATTTTTGCCGACATTTTTAATACTTTGAAAATCTACTTTCATCATCATAGGGTAAATCATCAGCCAGATTAAAACTGCCATCGGTATAGATACTTTGGCATATTCAAACTGATTCATAAAATCGGGGATAGCTGGCAGAAACCTTCCTATTAATACGCCTATCACCATACAGAGAATAACCCATACGGTGAGATATTTTTGAAAAAAGCCTATGTCTGTTTGTTTATCTGATTTCATATAATTATGCTCCTGTCATATTGAATTTTTTCTATATAACGACAATTTTTTTATCGGTGCCAAATATCCCCTAAGGAACATGACACCGACAGCTGCGGTGACAGTAACACATCTATTAATCACCACCTTTACGATGGCAAATGCAATCGGGGTCTGAGGTGAATACCTCTCCTAACTGCTGATAAAAAGCTTCTAGGCGTTCATCATCCAATGAGTAATAAATCCATTTACCCTCCGGCCTTGCTTTCACTAAACCAGCGGCCATCAACACTTTCATATCATGAGATAAGGTTGGCTGGGTAATATGAAACTTTTCCAAAATACTACAGGCGCAAAGCTCCCCACAAGAAAGCATATCAACAATTCGTAATCGTTTTGGATCGGACAAAGCCTTAAGGACTTTGGCATTTTGAATATATTTTTCTTCCATAGTACAACCTCACATAGAATATTTTCTATATGTTATAATATGCCACAAGATTAGAAATGTCAACATAATTTTAATATTTATCAATTTTTTCGGTTAAAGCTTCTGCTGTTTTAACCATTACTACTATGGAACGCAAATAACAGGACTATTTGTTATCATAGATAAATCTACTTTAACAATAGCCCCGTCTTATAATAATTTATACTGTAATTTTAGAAACTCCAACAATCAACGACAACTTATTTTTTATCTTCGAATACTATCCAAATGGGGAATTTATAAATTTCATTCCAATCTTTATCCCGAAATGAAAATCCAAAATACATAGGCTCTTTGGATAAACTTTCAAAATCTTCTAACAAAGCTGGAACGTAGCTGACACGGCCATTTTCAAGATCAGTCATTAAATCTCCTGCATATTCTTCATTAGAATTATAAACAGTTGATGTAATGGTCATTGCATTGGTATTAGTTGTTACGATATCAAATATGTGATACCTGTTATCATTATTCTTTTCTGGCTTTTGAACTACAATTGCAGATGTAGTTTGGCCGTTAATTGTAATATCTCTTCCCTCAATAAAACCTGGTACCATTATCTGATAATTTGTATCACCCCAGTTAACAGCTTGATCTTCGGCTGCGCTAGCAGGAATAATTAACATACCAGCAAGTAATATTGTTGTAAATATAACCCTGAATAACCCCTTCATACATGAAACCTCCTTTTTATAACATAATATCATAATAATTCCATAATTTCAATTAATTTACTATTTTTATATGTAATTACTCTTCTGCCGCTTTAAACAATCGCAAAACATCGCTGAGTTTTTTCAAATACTCTGCAGGCTGTTTCTACCAATATTTTTCGCAGGGTTAAAATTCTTAATCTTAATCCAGGGTTTCTGATTTTCTCCTAAAAAACCATCTGGTTCTTTTCCAATTAAATTTCCAGGAATCAATATTAAAAAGGCATCAATCAGAAATGATTGATGCCCGTGTAACAAATATTGGTTGTAAATCTGGTTTTTCTGATTAATTAATAAGCATATCTTTTTTATCAAGAATTGCTGCAACAGCTGAACATGCAGGGCAGTCACAATATACTGCTCCGGCAGATTTAATATCCTTTGCATGTGCTGCGATATGCTTAGCAGTATCCGCTCCAAAGACATGAAG
>JAEWRS010000188.1 GCA_023398855.1 Bacillota bacterium | reverse complement strand
ACCGCAGGCTATGAACTCCGTGTTGTTGGCTTTAATAAGCGGGCTGCAGAAGTAAGTGGAATATCCGTGGTGAAGAACATAATCCTGTCCGCGGTATTAAGCGGCGGACTTGCCGGAGCAGCAGGGGCAGTGGAGGTGCTGGGAGTTCAGAAGAAATTGCTGGAGGGTATCTCAGGCGGGTGCGGATATACTGCTATTCTCATAGCGCTTTTGGCTTCCAATCATCCTGTTGGCGTGTTGATTGTATCTGTTTTATTTGCTGCCTTGGAGGTAGGAGCCAATTCCATGCAAAGGCAGATGGGGGTTCCGTCCTCCATTGTGGATTTTCTCATCGGTTTTATTGTGCTGCTCATTTTAGGCAGGGAGCTCCTTGCTGGGAAAATAAGACCAAAGGAGGGGAAATAGATGCTGGATCAGATATTAACGGTTAGTTTTCTGACTGCCTTTTTGTCGGCAGCAGTGCGCATGGCAGTACCTCTTGCCTACGCAGGGCTTGGGGAAACCATTTCTGAAAAAAGCGGCATACTGAACATCGGAATGGAAGGAGTCATGCTTTCCGGCGCATTTTTTTCTTTTGCCGGCACATTTTTTTCAGGAAGCATTTTCATCGGGCTTATTTGCGGCATGGCAGGGGGTGCTGCTGTCAGCATGATTCATGGAGTTTTGTCCATTAAGCTGTCAAAGGACCAGTCTGTCAGTGGGATTGCCATTAATATTTTTGTGTTAGGCGTATCCAGTTTCTTATATAAGCTTATGTCTGGCGGACAATCCTACCAGCAGATCCAGCCGCTTCTTAGGTTACGGATCCCGGTGCTCTCTGGCATCCCGGTCATTGGCAACGCTCTCTTTTATCAGGATATTCTCACCTATCTTTTATATTTTCTGGTCATTGGTGCTGCTTTCTTTTACAAAAAAACAAACACAGGGCTTTCCTTTGCAGCCATTGGAGAAAGTCCGCGTTCCGCTGATTCAGCGGGAGTACCGGTTTACCGGTACCAGTACATTTCCCTGATTTTTAACGGAGTATTGGGGGGGATGGGAGGCGCGTATCTGGTTCTGGTGCAGGTGGGGAATTTTTCTGAGAATATGACCTCAGGCCGGGGATACATTGCTCTTGCGGCAGTCATTTTGGGCCGGTATGTTCCTTTTGGTATGCTGGGAGCCGCTTTTTTGTTCGGCGCTGCCAATGCACTGCAGATCCGCCTTCAGGCAGTTGGAGTTCCCCTTCCCCCACAGGCATTATCAATGCTTCCCTATCTGATCACGCTGATTGCTCTCCTGGGTTCCGTTGGGAAGGGCCATGGGCCGGAAGGTCTTGGAAAGCCATATGTGCGCGGAGCCAGATAACACTACTTTAATAATGAAAACGCCTGAACTCTTATTTTGTAAGATTTCAGGCGTTTTTTCAGCCTTTGTTCTCATAACGAAAAGAGAAGAAAATATCCTTCAGGCGAATATTTTGTATGCCAGTGGTTGAAATTAACTATATGTTGTGGTATATTTTAACATGTCATATAGAATAACAGTTATTGATATTAATATAAATCAT
The DNA here is from genome assembly GCA_023398855.1 of Bacillota bacterium. Classification (GTDB taxonomy): domain Bacteria; phylum Bacillota; class Clostridia; order Lachnospirales; family Lachnospiraceae; genus Lacrimispora. The sequence continues at coordinate 1,933 of JAEWRS010000188.1, read as the reverse complement.
GGAATGGCGGGACTGATAAATGGGCAAGAAAGACGGAAAACTGGAAATCCTGGAATTTTTTAAAGAGACAGAGGTGCTGGAAGATGTATTGGAGGGAATCCAAATAAAATGGGATACCCAATCTTATGATCTGCATCACCTTTTCGTAAAATTTACAGGTTTTTGCAAAAAAGATATGAGCCCTGAGGAGCGGTTGGGGGTGCTGGTCCAGGCAGCGGTAGAGCTGACGACTCAGGAAGCACCGGGTTGGGAATATATAGGTGCAAGGCTTCTTATGGAGCACTTTGAAATCAGGCTGCATGCAGAGCTTAACAGGCGGAAGATAGGAAGCTTTTATGATAAAATCTGTCTTCTCACAGAAGAGGGGCTTTATGGGGATTACATACTGAAGCATTACAAGGAGGAAGAAATCCACCGGTATGAATCGTACATGGATCAGAGTAGAAACCAGTTGTTCAACTATTCGGGTCTGGATCTGCTGCTTAACCGTTATGTGATCCGCAGCCGTCAGAATACACCTTTGGAAACACCCCAGGAAATGTTTCTGGGAATTGCCATGCATCTTGCCATGCTGGAAAAGGAAGACAGGGACACATGGGTAAAACGGTTTTACGATATGCTCAGCACCCTGAAGGTTACCATGGCTACGCCCACCCTTTCTAACGCCAGAAAGCCTTACCATCAGCTTTCCTCCTGCTTTATTGACACAGTGCCGGATAGTCTGGATGGAATTTACCGCAGTATTGACAGCTTTGCAAAGGTCAGTAAGTTCGGAGGCGGCATGGGCCTTTATTTTGGCAAGGTCCGGGCTGCTGGAAGTGCGATACGCGGCTTTAAAGGAGCAGCAGGAGGGGTGATCCGATGGATTAAGCTGGCCAATGATACGGCTGTTGCTGTGGATCAGCTGGGAATGAGGCAGGGAGCTGTGGCTGTTTACCTGGATGTCTGGCACAAGGATTTGCCGGAATTTCTTACGCTGAAAACCAATAATGGGGATGACCGCATGAAGGCTCACGATGTTTTTCCGGCCATCTGCTACCCTGATCTGTTCTGGAAACAGGCAAAGGAGAATATAGAGAGTGACTGGTACCTTATGTGCCCTCATGAAATTCTTACTGTAAAGGGATGGGCATTGGAAGACTCTTATGGAGCCCAGTGGGAGGAACGGTATCTGGATTGTGTAAATGACAGCCGCATCCACAAAAGGATTCTGCCAATAAAAGACATCATCCGCCTGATACTTAAAAGTGCCGTGGAGACCGGAACACCTTTTACCTTTAACCGGGATATCGTCAATGAAGCCAATCCCAACAGCCACTGCGGCATCATTTACTGCAGTAACCTATGTACGGAAATTGCCCAGAACATGAGTGCCGTAGAACATATGGAGCAGCAGATCCAGACGGTGAACGGAGAAACTGTAGTGGTTACTACAACAAAACCCGGAGACTTTGTGGTCTGTAACTTAGCAAGCCTTTCTCTGGGGAAAATTGATTTAAAGGACTCCCGGGAGCTGGCAGAATTGACCAGAAGTGCTGTCAGGGCTCTGGATAATGTGATAGATTTAAACTTTTTCCCTGTTCCTTATGCCCAGGTTACCAATCTTCGTTACCGTCCTGTGGGGCTTGGGGTGAGCGGATATCACCACATGCTGGCCAAAAACGGTATATCCTGGGAATCAGAAGAGCATTTAGAATTTTCAGACCGTGTGTTTGAGACCATTAATTATGCGGCAATACAGGCCAGCTGCGATATTGCCAGAGAAAAAGGAAGCTATGAGCTGTATAAAGGCAGTGAATGGCAGACTGGTGTGTATTTTGATAAACGGGGTTATTGCTCTGAACAATGGAAGAGCCTTCGGAAAAAGGTGGCTGCCCATGGAATGAGAAATGGCTGGCTCCTGGCTATAGCCCCCACCAGCAGTACCAGCATG
>JAEWRS010000537.1 GCA_023398855.1 Bacillota bacterium | reverse complement strand
GGTCCTAGTTCTTTCCTGAACCCAGGTGCTGACGGAATCAGGATTTCCTTTTTTCCCTGAAAGCCGGTCCTTTAAAGATGTTTTTCCAGGAATATATTCTTTAAATTCCTCACTCATCTCTTTTATCAGTTTTTTATAGTAAGTTTTTAATATCCAGCCATTTCCCAGGGCATTGCCGTAGTCAAACATTTTCTTGTGATGGATCCGGCAGAAGCCAGACCGGTCTGTAACTTCTCTTGTGTCACTTTCCATATAAGAGGAGCAGGAACCCAACACAAAATCCAAAAGCTCCTGCTCTGCTTTCCTCTCAAGAAAACAAAACGGGCACTCGTCATTGGAATCCAAGGCATCATTTAATGGTATCTCGTATAGTTTTTCCTTCATTTTTACACCTTAAACCGGTACCCAACTCCCCAGATTGTCTCAATGTACTGAGGCTTGGCCGTATTATACTCAACCTTTTCCCTGATCTTTTTAATATGAACGGTAACCGTAGCAATATCGCCAATTGATTCCATATCCCATATTTTATTGAACAGTTCTTCTTTGGTAAATACGTGGTTGGGATTCTGGGCAAGGAATGTCAAGAGGTCAAATTCCTTTGTAGTAAAGTTCTTTTCCTCTCCGTTAATCCATACCCGCCTGGCTGTTTTATCAACTTTAAGGCCCCGGATCTCTATGATCTCATTGTCCGGAACACCGCTTCCGATCAGTCTTTCATAACGGGCCAGATGAGCCTTAACCCTAGCTACCATCTCACTTGGGCTGAAGGGCTTTGTAATGTAATCATCAGCGCCTAACCCTAATCCCCTGATTTTGTCAATATCTTCCTTCTTGGCAGAAACCATAATAATAGGGGTGTTTTTTACCTCTCTGACCTTTCGGCAAATCTCAAAGCCATCCACTCCAGGCAGCATCAGATCCAGTATCAGCAGATCAAAATCCTCATGAAGCGCCTTCTGGAGTCCTTCGCCCCCGTCATTCTCGATCTCAACCTCAAATCCGCTCAGTTCCAGATAATCTTTCTCCAGCTCTGCTATACTCTCTTCGTCTTCTACAATCAGTATTCTGCTCATTCCTGTATGACCTCCTGATATTTTCTCAACACAAAATGTATCTCTGTTCCAATGCTTTCCTTGCTGGTGGCCCAGATACGTCCTCCATGATCTTCAATAATCTTCTTGACAATGGACAGTCCGATCCCGCTTCCTCCCTGAGAAGAATTCCTGGAGGAATCCGTTCGGTAAAACCGGTCAAAAATACTGGGCAGGTCCTTTGCCGGGATTCCTCTTCCGTTATCTTCGATTTCTACCTGGATAAAGTCCCCCACATCCTTGATCCTGATATTAATAATACCGCTCTTTTTATCCATATATTTTACAGAATTGCTGACAATGTTATTAATGACACGGCGCAGCTGCTCTGCATCTGCAATAACCACCACATCTTCATCCGCATAATTAAAGTATCCCAGTTCAATACTCCGGTCTTCCATTTCAAGTCCCACTTCATCCACACAGTCTCTGAAATAGCCTGCCACATTAATTTTGGAAAAGGTATAGGGGATCTTATTGGTGTCAATTTTGGAATAAAAGGTCAATTCATCGATCAGTTTGTCCATGTCATTGGCCTTGTTGTAAATGGTGCGGATATAGCGGTCCAGCTTTTCCGGAGAAGATGCCACTCCATCCATAATCCCTTCCACATATCCCTTAATGGCGGTGATCGGAGTCTTTAGATCATGAGATATATTGCTGATCAGCTCCTTGTTCTCCTTATCATACTCCACCTTTTCCTCTGCGGATTCTTTCAAACGGATCCTCATCTCTTCAAAATACTGGCAAAGCTGTCCGATCTCATCGTCATTTTCCACTTCAAGGGAGAAATCCAGATTCCCATCCCTGATCTTCTTGGTGGCAACCTGGAGCCGCCCCAAGGGGCTTACCACGGACCGGTACACCCACATCATTAAAATGGCATCGGTAAACACGATGATCATAATGATGGCCATGAGCATTTCCGTCATCATGACCTTGATCTCAGGAAGGAGGCCGTTGACATTGGAAACAATGAACACACTCCCCTTCCCCTCATCAGGATAGAGAAAATCCATCTGCTTTACCAAATGCTGAGTCTCTCCATCCAAGTAAATGGCGCCGTCAATGTTACTGTCCGTTTCCTCGTATTTAGGAAGCTGGCCAAAAAGGCCCTGGGTAATATGGCTGTTCCCATCAAATATCAGAGAATCTCCCTTACGGACGATTATATAGGCATATTTAGATACCAGATTCTCATTAAGCTTAGCCAAAAAAACTGTATCCTCAAATTGTCCGGGGTCGCTTAAAAGAATCTGGCTGATTTCCTTTTGTTCTGACCTTGTCAGGCGGTTAAAGATCTGTAAGGAATTGCTTGAAAGAAGATCGATCTGCTCCGTTAAGTTATAAGCTTTCCTAAACGCCTTCATCTGATAATTGCCAAGCCCTGCAACCACTGCAAAAATCAGGACCAGGGGAATTACCGTTATAATCAAAAATGCCACAACCAGACGGGTCTTTAATTTTAATTTCACTATTCTCGTCTCTCCCATGCTCTGAATCTTCATTTATAACGAAAAATTAATATTACATACGGGTATTATAACACACTTGGACAAGAGAATTTATAAAACAATTCTAAAATTTAAGACATTGACGCATAATTTCTCGGTTTTATTCTATAATTTTCCAATTCTGATCCTCTTTTCTCAGATATCAAAAATGCTGTATCCTTTCCGCAATAAAAAGGATACAGCAACGTGACCAAATCACATCTTATTTTAATTATAATTCCTTTAAATCCACTCCAAAGTGCTCAAAAAGAACCTTTTCTGCTTCCCCGTTCCATAATCCCTTATGGGCCCTGCAGGCTTTGCTCAGCTTCTTAAACAGCGGATCCGTCTTACCCAGCTCTTCAAAATCATCAATGGCTGTTAAGGGCATATCAAACTGTGTATAAGTAAGCTTTTTTCCACCAGGTATGGAAGGCAGATTTTTGGTCGCTTCTGCAATGCTGTCAATCCCTCCCACATGGGTTACCATAACAGCCGCTTCAATGGCTCCTGCTGCGGACAACTCATTGGCCTCCACCAAATCATCCGTATTGCCTCCTGTTGTCCCCATAATGTGGGTACTTGTATAATGACAGTTATAAAGATTGATTTCTGCCTTAAACTGGCTGTCAGAAGGACCGGCAAAAAAGTTCATACAGCCGTCAAAGGCCAGAAGCTTATCTCCCATTTCCACCACTTCTTTTACAGGAGCATATACAAACACATCATCATAGCCATGGCCATGGGTGAGCGCCGTCAGTTCCGAGACAGGATCAGACAGGTTTGCTGTATTTACATAAAGAAGCTCAATTCCTCTCTCCTTTGCAGATTCTTCTGTAATTACTTCCTTTGCCCTGGCAATCCTGTCATCGCTGATATCCGTAACCACAATCCGCTTTGGCTTATTCTCAAACTGAAGGCCATAGCTGACTGCTCCCAGCCCCATGGGGCCGCAGCCGCCCATGATCAGGATGTTTCCATCTGCCTTTGTTCCCATTGCATGGTCATAATTCCTTTTGTTGGTATGATAATTGGCATGGAAGCCGCCAATGATGCAGCTCATAGGTTCTCCTAAAGAAGCCTCAAAAAAGCTCTCTCCCGTATATTTAAGCAGGCAGCCCAGCTCCATGACCTCCTTTGGCATAATGCAATACGTACAGGCGCCTCCGCAGAATTCATAAGAATATCCCGGGGAATCCAGCTTCCCCTTGTAGTTTAAAGCTGGCTGCAGAGAAAACTTTTGTCCGGGCTGGAATTGATCCTGCCACCGTTTGCCTACCTCCACAATAAGCCCTGAGCATTCATGACCAACGATCACGGGGTTGGTATCTATGTTTTGGGGCGCTCTTTTATGCTTTTTCCCCTGCTTTACCAGCTTGTAGGTGGACATACAGATACTGTCACTCATGACCTTTACAAGAATTTCATCTTCTTGAATCTGAGGAAGCTCAAACTCTTCCAGCCTTAAATCATCTGTACCATACATTCTTACCGCTTTTGTTATCATATTTCTATCCTCCAACCTTATTTATCAAATTTTACTCCTGAATTTCCAGCAGCTGCACCTGCTTTACCAGTTCATCTACCAGGCTTCGGTGAGGCGGCTTGGTCCCTATGCTTGTGACCGCACCTGCGGAAGCTCCCATACACAAACGAATGCAGGTTTCTAACGGAAGCTTTTCATCCCAGCTGTAAGCCATGGCAGCTACCAGGGCATCACCGGCTCCAACAGTGGAATGGGCCTTTACCCGAAGCCCCGGACACCGGTACCGTTTTTCTCTGGTCAAAAACATGGCGCCCATCTGGCCAAGGGAAATCACAGTCATAGCCGCTCCATGATCCAAAAGCTTCTCCCCCATGGCAGCCAGTTCCTGCTCGGAAGCCCTGTAATCCATCTGGTAATGCCGCTCCAGTTCTGAGCGGTTAGGCTTTAACATATCAGGCCCCGCTTTCAGTGCTTCAGAAAATAACGGGCCGTCTGCATCCAGCAGGACCTTTGCCCCTTTCCTGTGAACCTGCTCCGTGATCCTGCGGTATATATCCGTGGGTATGCCTGCAGGTACACTCCCCGCCAGGACAAATAAGGTATCAGGCTTTGCATAGCCCTCCAGCCTTTTAAGCAAGTCTTCCAGCTGCTCCTCCCACACCTTTGGTCCAGGTTCATTAAGCTCCGTCACTTCTCCCGTCTCTTCCACCACTTTCAGATTCGTTCTTGTCTCCCCTTTTACTTCCACGAAATCTGTCTGAATGCTTAAATCAGCTAACACCTGTTTGATGACCGTGCCGCTGGTTCCTCCCACAAAACCAGTGGCAATGCTGTCACCTCCTAATTCCTTAATGGTCTTGGAAACATTAATGCCCTTGCCTCCGGCATCCAGTTCCACCCGTCTGATCCTGTTTAAATCCCCGCGCTCAAACCGCTCAATATCAACGGTTTTATCGATGGCCGGATTCATGGTAACTGTAACAATCATCAGGAACACCCCTTTCCTGTAAACATGGTATGGATCTCCTTTGCACTGCACCTGGTGATCCGGTCCACATCCGCCGGATCAGCAAGGCATTCTGCAATGACCGAGAGAATTTCTAAATGTTCCTCCCCTGCTCCGGCGATCCCAATGACCAGCTTTACCAACTCTCCCCCCCAGTCTGTTCCCTCAGGAAATACCATAACAGCAATTCCAGAGCGCTTAATGGCTTTTTTCGCTTCCTCCACACCATGAGGAAGTGCGATTCCATTGCCGATATTAGTGGAAAATGTCAGTTCTCTCTTAAGCATTGCATCAATATATGATTCCTCCACACAGCCGCTTTGGCAAAGCATTTGCCCCACCCGCCTGATGACCTCCTCCTTTTTTCCAGGTCTGCAATTCAAATGAATATTATTAAGCTCCAAAAGTTCTGTATTTTTTCCCTCATTCTTTTTTCCGTTTCCAAACACTTACGTCCCCTCCTGTGTCAACTTTCTAAGTAAATTATAGGGGTGCCTGCTCCTCTTTTTCAACGAAAACAAAATGGCATTTGGCGCCATCAGATAATGCCAAAACTGAAATATGAAAAAAGCCAGACCCACTTAGGGCCTGGCTAACGATATTTTCATTCACTACATTTTATCCAGATAATGTTTAAAATATTGATTTAAATACTGGGAAACAAGGGCTCTTATCTCCTCTTTCCCCCTATACCTTACTGCTTCCAGGAATTCTTCCTCCTCTACCAGCCGCTCACTTAACACACCCAGTATCTCGCTGTTTTCCGCCGCATGCTCATCCTTTGGCACCAGCATGATCAAAACAACGCTGACCCCTTTGAAACCGGGGTTTCTGAACGGGTTTCCATCTTTTGTCTGACAGACTGAAAATACCGGCTTTGCCACACCTTCTGTCCTGGCATGAAGCAGGGCAAAGCTGAAATCAGGAAACATCTGGCTGCACAGTGCCTCTCGTTTCATGATATCTTCCTGAATCATCTGCTGCCTGTCCGCGTAAGCTGCCAGCTTTTCGCTGACTGCTATCAGCAGTTCCTCAAAGGTGATCCCATTATCTACTCTCTGGTATTCCATAAACCTAATGATATTCTTAATCTGGACGGCTACAAAATTCACCTGATCCAACTGAATGGTAAACTCCTGGTTGTCCTGCTTTTTCGGCATATATTCACACTGCCGCACCTTTCCTGCAATCCGTTCCATCTCGTCAGCCGGAAGCAAAGGGCTTACATACAGAATATCAGCTTCCTCCTTAAGGGATAAGGTAGACACAAAGAAGTCAGTCTTGCTCAGCACATAGGGAGATAAGTCTGTCATTCCATAAACGGCTAATTCCACTCTGTCTGAAAAATCTCTGGCAATTTTGGAAGACATGAGCCGGGATATGCCAATCCCGCTGGCGCAGACGATGCCGATATTCACCTTTCTTCTGTTTTCCTTTCTGCTTTCCATCCGAACCTCTGCCGCACCAAAGTGGACGGCAAGAAACCCAATCTCTGGTTCCGGCACCTCATAACCATACCGTTCTTCAATCACCTTTGCAACCATTCTGCACCGCTCAAAAATCGACGGATAATCCTTCTTAATCTGTTCCAGCAAAGGATTCTGAATTTTCATTCCGTTGGCAAGGCGGACCAGAGTGGGTTTTAAATGGGCTATCAGGCCCTGGATTACAAATTCCTCATCCTGTTTTAACAGATAGGCAAGGTTGTCGTCATAGCAGTCAATCATCTCATTGACAACTTCCCACAATTCCCTGGACTCCTCGATCTCACCTCTTGACTTCTCGTCAATATTCAGCTGCTGGATCTTGGAGCCTTTGATATGCAGACAGATATAAGCACACTCGACTTTCGGTATCTGGATCTGAAATTCCTCTTCCAGAGATTTAGTGATGGTCTCCGCCAGATCAAAATCCTGGTCATTATGCAGAAAATCTGCCATCAGAGGATTTTCCTCAATGATCTCCTGCCTGCGGATCCGGTTCACAGCGATTGCCACATGGATGACCAGCCCAAGATAGGAATCCTGGGTCAGATTGAGTATGCGCTTATCCCTGATCCTTAAAATACAGGCTGTCACCCGTTTTACAATATCATCATCAAGGATCCTGTATATATTCCTCTCACTTTTATTCTGAATCACCTTTAACACGGACTGGTTCCTGTCCTCATACATTTCCTGTATGATCTCCGTATGAATGTTTTCGTCGATAAACACACGCAGGGCCCGGCGGAAATCCCGTTCGCTGCCCTCAATAAACACGCCGTACCCAGGCCTTCTCTTGATCTCCAGACGGTACTTGTGAAACCACTCCTTTACTGCCTCTAAATCCGAGCTGACAGTGGCCTCGCTGACCCCGAATAAATCACTGTAATAATACAGCTTTTTTAAAGTCTTGTCCTTGAGGATTTCCAGGATCAGCCGCTTCTGGCGTTCAATCCGGTCAGAAACATCAAGGGCATCATCCGCTTCAAGCTCAGCCTTTAAGGCTTCCATCAGATCAAGGTTCCCTTCCAGCCAGATACCGGTACCTGTCTTGGAACAAAAGGTCAGCCCATACCTTTTTAATGCCTTTGGAATGTATTCCAGCTCTCTTTGCACCGTTCTTTTGCTGATACGGATCTGATCTGCCAGCTGTTTTACAGGAACAGGGCTCTTCTCATTCAAAAGAGCCAGGACAATCTGCTGCATCCTGGGAGTAAAATCATTACCTGCCACCTTCTCCACCTCCCATTAACCAGTTCAGAAGTTCTTTATATCCAGACATGTCCGTTAAATTATCCACTGTAAAGCAGGGTTTATCAATTCCTGATATAAAACGGGCAAAATCCTTCTGACAGACAATGACATCTGCATCAGCAGGAATGCGGTCAGCCGATACATGGAATACCTCCACACCTGTTAAGCCTTCCAGCTTAAGCCTTTTCTTAAACAGAGCACCGGCCATGGCACTGGAGCCCATGCCCACATCACAGACAAAATATATTCTGGCATGTTCCATTCTCTTCGTCTTCATCTGCACCTCTTCGTCC
>JAEWRS010000505.1 GCA_023398855.1 Bacillota bacterium | reverse complement strand
GGACCTGACAGGCCACATCAAAGTCGTCTACATCATGGGAAAGGGTGGTACTGTTTCCGTAGCCCTTGTTTAGAGGCTCTCTTTCTGCCACAGGAGAGGAGTCAATGCCGCAGGCATAGTCGTGGATTAACAGGGCATATTTTTCTCCCAGAAGATGCTTTAGATGGCTGACCTTGCATGCCGCCAGGTCCCCTATGGTGTGTATGCCGATGCTCTCCATTTTTTTCTGGGCAGAATGGCCCACAAAAAACAATTCCCGGATAGGAAGAGGCCACATTTTGGAAGGAATTTCATGAGTAAATAAGGTGTGGCAGAGATTGGGCTTTTCAAAGTCTGAGGCCATCTTTGCCAAAAGCTTGTTGGAAGCAATCCCGATGTTCACTGTAAACCCCAACTCCTGCCATACTCTTTCCCGGATCTGGTTGGCCACCTCCAATGGGGAGCCAAAAAGATGGATGGTGGCGGTCATGTCAAGAAAAGCTTCGTCAATACTGAATTTTTCAATGTCAGGGGTGTAATCGGATAAAAGCGTCATAAGGTCACTGGACTTTTCAAGGTACACGTCAAATCGGGCCGGAACAACAGTCAAAGCCGGGCATTTGCGCAGGGCCTGGATGATGGGTTCTCCAGTGGTGATTCCATAAGCCTTTGCCGGTGTGGACTTTGCCAGAACAATACCGTGTCTTAAAGAAGGGTCGCCGCCTACTGCTGATGGAATGGAGCGCAGATCAAGGGCGCCGGAATCCTCTGTCAGGCGACTGACGGATTCCCAGCTTAAAAATGCGGAATTTACATCGATGTGGTAAATTAAAGGTTCCGGTGCCATGTCTGTCCCTCCTTTGACATCATATACTAAAAGAAGGCAGTTGAAAGGCAGCCTTCCTGCTCATTAATATTCCCATAACACTGTTTCTTCTATTATATCGAAAATACGTTCGGAAAGTAAAGGGAATAATTGAAAAAAATGTGGAATAGGATAAAATAAATTCATGGTGGAGGCTCTTTCATGAGGCATGCCATAGGAATACTGCTGGCAGCAGTAATTGTCCTGATTATGGGGACAGGAACCGCTGTGGTCAGGCTGGCAGGAAAAGAGGCCGTCAATGGGAAAACAACAGTTACAGAAGAAAAAGGAGAAAAGAGTGCGTCGGTTCATATAAAGGAAGAATTAAAGCTCTATGCCCAGTCAGCAGTATTGATGGATGCCTCTACCGGCCGCATTTTATATGGGAAAAACGAGGATCTGGTCCGTCCCATGGCCAGCACGACAAAGATTATGACCTGTATACTTGCATTAGAACTGGGAAATCTGTCCGACACAGTGACTGCCAGCCAGAAAGCAGCTTCCCAGCCCAAGGTTCATTTAGGGGTTAATAAGGGAGAGACATTCATGTTAAAGGATCTGCTTTACAGCCTGATGCTGGAATCCCACAATGATGCTGCCATGATGATCGCAGAGCACATAGGAGGCAACCAGGAAGGATTTGCAAGTCTGATGAATCAAAAGGCCAGGGATTTAGGCTGCGAAAATACATATTTTATTACGCCCAATGGTCTTGATGCCAATGAAGAAAAGGATGGACAGGTGAAAGTGCATTCCACAACAGCGGCAGACCTGGCAAGAATTATGAATTACTGTATCGGCCAGTCACCTAAAAAGGAGGAATTCTTAGAGATTACGGCAACAAAAAGTTATTCCTTTACAGATCTGGATAGAAAACGTTCCTTTTACTGCAATAATCACAACTCGCTTTTATCAATGATGGACGGAGCGTTTACTGGAAAAACAGGGTTCACAGGAGGAGCAGGGTATTCCTATGTAGGAGCTGCACAGAATGACGGAAGAGTGTACACCATTGCTCTTTTGGGGTGTGGATGGCCCCCTCATAAGGCTTATAAATGGTCAGATGCAAGACAATTGTTTCAATTCGGAATGGAGAACTTCCATTACAGGGACGTGTTTAAAGATATGACCTTTCCTGATATTCCGGTAAAAGAGGGAATTCCTTCTTCCGGACACTTAGATGAACCGGTTACTGTGTCCTGCAGCATAGAAGACGGGGAAAAGAAGAGTCTCAACATCCTTTTATCAGATGAAGAAGAGGTCACGGTACAGACAGAGCTTCCAAAGGAACTGAGTGCTCCGGTGCGCCAAGGCGAGGCGGTAGGAACTGTTACATACCGCTTAAATGGAGAGGTGATAAAAAGCTATCCCGTATGTCTGACACAGGGAGCAGAGCGTCTGACTAGGGCATGGTGTTTAAAAAATATTATTCATAACTATTTATCCATGCCGGGGATCATGGGAATTATCCCTTCTTTTTAGGATAAACCAGCAGGAATCAGAACAGAAAGGAATGGTATTTAATCCTTTCTGTCTGATTCCTGTTTTTTCTTGTTATAAAATACCAGCATTGCTGGCTTATTTTCTCAAAGGATGTCTGTGAATGAGCCTGGGGAAAGGCCAGAAATAAATTGTATAAACCATTGCCTCATGATATAGTAAAAGTGTTTGTTTATCCGAAGAAAGGAACATATAAAAGTATGAATATAAAAAAAGTGGCAACAGTGCTTGCAGGTAATACGATTTACGCTCTGGCGGTATCCTTGTTCATTCTTCCGGGAGGACTGATCACAGGCGGAACAACTGGGCTTGCCCTGGTGGCCCATTATCAGTTAGGTATTCCGGTAGCGGTATTTATAGGAGTTTTTAATATTGTAATGTTTGGGGCAGGTGCCCTGGTTTTAGGAAAGCAGTTTGCATTTACCACAATGATCAGCACCTTTTATTATCCCTTTATTTTAGGTGTTTTCGAGAATTATTTTGGCCATGGGGCAATAACAGGGGATCGTATGCTTGCCACTGTTTTTTCCGGACTATTAATTGGTTTGGGAATTGGTATGGTTATTCGGGCCGGTGCTTCTACAGGCGGAATGGATATCCCACCATTGATTCTGAATAAAAAATGGAATGCATCCGTGTCCATGACCATGTTAGTCTTAGACTGTATGATCCTGTTGTCACAGATGATATTTTCCAATAAGGAGCAGATTCTCTACGGAATTCTTCTGGTGCTTTTGTATACCGTGGTTTTGGATAAGGTACTTTTAATTGGCCGTAATCAGATGCAGGTAAAGGTTTTTAGCGAAAGGTATGAGGAAATCAATCAGGCGATCCAGTCACGGATGGACAGGGGGACAACCCTTCTTGCCAGTGAAGGGGGGTATTTAAGGAAGGCTTCCTTTGCTGTTCTGACGATAGTATCAGCAAGGCAGCTTTCCAGGCTCAATGAACTGGTCATGGAAATTGATCCCAATGCGTTCATGGTCATAAATCGGGTCAATGAGGTACAGGGAAGAGGTTTTACTCTTCATAAAGAATATAAATAGCTGGTAAAAAATAGGTGAAAATCTTACGGAAAGATGACTAAGGTTTACGGTTTTGGAAACTCTATTGACTTACAATCCTGACAGGTGTTATACTGTGGCCGAACTAGAATATGGACGCAGGGAGGAACCGGGAAAATGCTGAAAAAGAAAATCAGTTTATTTTGCTTTGCCGCTGTTATGACCATTGTGCTGGCAGCCGGGTGCGGCAGAAAAGATGTTTCGGAATTAGGCGGATCATCTTCGGAAGCGGCAAAAACAGAGACTGCGGCCGTCAGGATGGAAAAACCCATGACACAAGAACATACTGATAAAGAGACAGTAATGGAAGAGAATATGGACCGGTCAGGGACGGAAACAAAGGAAGAAGATGCAGCCGGGCAAGGGAAAAGAGTGGAGGCCTTTGCTGAAAAGATTCAGGAGGCAGTAGCAGACCGGGATCTTCAGGCATTAGGGGATCTTCTGTTTTATCCTTGTTTTTTCATAACAGGTGATGCGGAAACCATCACTCTCAATAGCCTGGAAGATTTAATTAAGCAGAATCCGGATATGGTATTTGGAGACGATCTCATGGTAGCGGTGGCCAATGTGGATACCGTTTCCCTGAAGATAAAGACTGAGGGTGTGATTATGGGTGATGGAGCATCTAAAATCATTTTTCAGGAACGATCAGATGGAAGTATGGGAATAACGGAGATCAGGGAATAGGCTATTACAGCATCTATTGATAAAAAAATCCCAAGGTAAGCAACTCCGGAAAATAAATTGTGATAAAATACTAATATGAAAAACGGGCAGAAAATAATGGATTGTAAGAAATTCATAGTTTTCTGTCTTTTTTTTGCCAAAAGTACTTGAAATTTACCTAAATAAGTTATACAATTATAATTGGCATAAATTGGTGTTATTCTATAGAACTTTGTTAAAATATTAACAGAAGGCTATAAAAATATTACAAAATGGAGGATTGCAAAATGAGTAATTCAACGAAAAACTCAGCAAGCGACCGAATTCGAGTATTGCTTGATGAGAGCAGTTTTGTTGAAGTTGGCGGCTATGTTACCGCAAGGAGCACAGACTTCAACATGACGGCAAAGGAAACTCCTGCTGACGGTGTAATCACTGGCTATGGTACCATTGAAGGAAGCCTTGTTTATGTGTATAGTCAGGACGCATCTGTTCTGGGCGGCTCTGTAGGGGAGATGCACGCAAGGAAGATCACAAAGCTCTATGCTATGGCGATGAAAACCGGCGCGCCGGTCATCGGCCTGGTCGATTGTGTTGGCCTGAGACTTCAGGAAGCAACAGACTCCTTAAACGGATTTGGCGAGATTTATATGAGTCAGACCCTGGCATCCGGAGTGATTCCTCAAATAACAGGAATATTTGGGACCTGCGGCGGCGGCATGGCTGTTTCCGCGGCAATGGCAGACTTTACCTTTATGGAAACAAAGGGAGGAAAACTATTTGTGAATTCCCCCAATGCCATTGAGGGAAATTATACAGACAAATGTAATACGGCTTCCGCGGACTATCAAAGCAGAGAGACCGGTCTGGTGGATTTTACAGGAGAAGAAGATGATATTTTAAATAGCATCAGAACTCTCATTTCCATTCTTCCTGCTAACAGTGAAGATGACATGTCTTATGAAGAGTGCAGCGACGACTTAAACCGTGTATGCTCTGATCTGGAAAACTATGTAGGCGATACGGCGATAGCGCTTGCACAGATTTCCGATAATCATTTCTTTATGGAAACCCGGAAAGAATATGCACCTTCCATGGTTACTAGCTTTATCCGTTTAAATGGCATGACAGTTGGCTGTGTTGCAAACAGAACGGAATCTTATAATGAAAACGGTCTCCGAGCAGCAGAGTACGATGCCCTTTTAAGCGGGCAGGGCTGTGAAAAGGCTGCAAGATTCATTAATTTCTGCGATGCATTCAGCATTCCTGTGCTTACCCTTGTAAATGTAAAAGGATATGAGGCGTCTGTGGCGTCTGAAAAGATGATTGCCAGAGCAGCGGCTGGGCTAACCTATGCCTATGCCAATGCAACAGTTCCCAAAGTGACTGTTATTCTGGGGCAGGCCCTTGGATCTGCATATCTGTCTATGAACAGCAAGTCCATTGGAGCAGATGTGGTCTATGCGTGGCCGTCAGCCAGCATAGGCATGATGGAACCAGCTGAAGCAGTGAAGATCATGTATGCCGATGAGCTTGCAAAAGCTGAAGACGGAAAGGCACTTATTAATGATAAGGCAGAAAGCTATAAGCTTCTCCAGTCCAGCGCCCTTTCCGCAGCTAAAAGAGGATATGTGGATGATATTATTGCTGCTGGTGAGACAAGAGCACGCGTCATTGCAGCGTTTGAGATGCTGTTCACAAAGAGAGAGGATCGTCCGGCAAAAAAACATGGCACGATTTAGAATGAGGTGACAGGTATATGAAACTGAATATAAAACCAGCAGTAATGGGGCTTGTTATGGCAGCCTGCCTCTTTTCATTATCTGCTTGCAGCAAGGCTGATACCGTATCAGAAGAGATTGATGTTGGTGTCCGAACGCAGATGGAACAGCTTCCAGGCTCTTTTCTGGAATTGTATGTCGGTTTAGAAGACAGTCAGGTAGCTGAATTTAAGAAGAACATGCTGTCCCAGGATGAATATGCTGCTTTGGCAGAGGGTGTGGATTCCTGGGTGAATATTAAGAATGAGCTTGGGGCATTGGTTTCCGTCAGCGATGAAGTGAAGGTGGAGGCCATTGACCATGGGTATAGTGCTACGGTACAGGCGGCATTTGAAAAAAGGAATATGCAATTTTCTGTTACAACGGATTCAAAGCTTACGAAAATCATAGGCGTGGCCTTTGTGCCAGACTATACGTTAGGCGAACGCATGGAAAAGGCCGTGTTTAACACCCTGATGGGCATGGGGACTGTGTTCCTTG
>JAEWRS010000180.1 GCA_023398855.1 Bacillota bacterium | reverse complement strand
CACAGTTCAAACATTCTGGAATCACTGCCTATCAGCATATACATTAAGTGCTTCTTCGTTTCTTCCTGCTGCTTAAGTGAACCATGTAACACTTTTTTTGCCCGGTTAAAAATAACATTCCAATAATCAAGCCTGTTTTCCCCCCGCTGAATATTGGTAAACAGTTCAGAAGCATCTGAACTGGCCGTGATGCATACAGCCTCCTGGCCTTGAATCAAATGTGGGAAAAACATGGTAGGCGAATACCGCTGCCATACCTTGAGCGGGTGAATGTATGTTTTATTGTTTACCTCATATATATCAAGTAAAAGCTGAGTTGTTTCACGAATACCTGCAATTGTGCTGTAGGTATGAAAGTTTCTCATAATAGCAAAGTAAGCCACCGTATCCAGTTCATATAGATATGGGCAGGTGGCCTTAAAAAAATTGCCGATCATCAAATCAGAATGCCAGTACCTTAGCAGATCAGTCAGACAATCAAACACATACAGAACCCTTTTCCCTTCTTTTTTAATCAGATTGTATATTTCTGTAGTAAAGCTTTCATACCCTTTACTGGCATCAATGACATATACCTGGATATCCTGGCTGTCATCCAGGATTTGTTCATGACTGGCAAAACGGATATAAACCAATCTCATATGCTCCGTCTTAGCCTTTACAACAAAATGATCAGCCATTTTCTTATAGTCAGAGACTGAATCCGCCTGCCAGACTACATTATCGCCAAGCCGAAGGTGGTCAATTACCTGATCAAAGCCATTTAAACCGGTACTTACTTTATCGTGTAAATTCATAGCACACCCCTTTCATATTTATCATTATTTCATGATATCAGCTTTACTATTATTTTTTCCGTTATAAAAATACCTCCAAACTGAGTTATTCTAACATTTACATCAGCTTGGAGGTATGTTCTCAACCGTTTTTAATATTTTGTAATACATTTTTAAGATGGCCTACAACCGCCTCTTTTGCCTTTTCTTTATTTCTTTCCTTAAGCGCCTGAATTATCTCACCATGTTCTTTATTGATTTCCTGTCTTCTGTTTGCATTTTTAGTTGTATGGGCAGCGACCTCATCAATGATATCATAATAGGAATCAATAAAATTCATAAACATTGCATTATGGGAAAGCTCTGCAAGACGATAGTGAAAATAGTGATCAATGGAACGCGCTCCTTTTTTTGTGTCCGTTTCTGATATCAGATCATATAATTCTGCAATCTCCTCATCAGATGCAGTTTCAATGATTTTTTCCACGGTTCTTTGTTCTAAGCAAATGCGCATTTCAATTAAATCGCTGTAAGTACCTTCTTTTAATGTAATTCCTGCAGAAACACTCAAAATATCTAAAATATTAGGATTGACAAATGTACCTTCTTTCGGCTTTCTGCAAATATAATTTCTAGCTTGTAATATGGTCAGGGCTTCTCTTAGAATTCCTCTGCTTACGCAAAATTCATCAGCCAGATCAAGTTCATTTGGTAATTTATCTCCAGGTTGTAACGTTCCGTCTTTTATCTGTTCCATGATAACCCGTACAACCTTATCTGATAATCGTTCATTCTCAATTGGAGCAAAACCCATATTGGTACCTCGCTTCATCTCTAACTTTACATTTAAAAGGTCTAATGCTTTAATTATACCTTAATTAATAGATAAGTCAACGAATTGCCTCGACCTCTCCCTGGAATCCGGACGCAGCAAAGATAGTATCTGCTAAATCTCTACAATTTCAAAATCACCAAATAATGTTCTCCCCATACTGATGGAACCGCAGCCAAGCATGCCGTACCGGAAGCTGTCATCTTTTATTTCTAATATTTTCTCATGATTAATGGACAAGGCAATCCAATCACCAGCTGCCTCCAGCGTGAGTTTATAAGCAGTCCCCTGGTTCCAGGCATAATCAGCTTCTGCCAGTATCTTAAAGCCAAAGTCATTTTTATAAATTGCAGCTTTCCCCTCTTGGGAAAATCCTGCGGCATATCCGCGCATGGCTCCCTGAGCCCGGATTTGTAACAGATGATTTTCCCCATTGACCGGAGTAACCGGCACCGTCAGCCTTACATCCTTTGAATAGTAATTTCCCGCATAAGCAAAAGATGGTTCACACCTCATCAGGGACAGTACATCTCCGTCTTTTGCCCAGGCACCGTGATTAACAGAAAATGGAGTTATCGTACCAAATTCATTTCGCTGCTTTTCAATTTTAACAGTGTACCTGCTTTTACCTGTAATAGAAAATTCATCTAAGTATAGGAATCCCAGGGTTTTGGCCTTTGCAATGGAATAACCCTCTATTACAATACCAACTTCATCAATTAAATCTCCGTCTGCCTCTGGTATCACAAAGGTCAAATCAATCCATTCTCCCTGTACCAAATTAACATATCCCTGTAAATGCTCCTTCTTATCGCTCATGGTGCGGACATATGGCGCTATCCCAAGTGTTTCCCAGCCATTCCATTGATCCAGGTAAAGCTTCATGGATACTGTCTGGCCTGAATATGCCGTAGGTGTAAATACCGGCATATAACGCTCATCAGAAAATACATCCCGGCGGTAAAAAGGTTAATAGTAAAGCTTACACTGATTTCCCCGTGACATACGGTCAATTAATATCTTCAGGGAGCCGTTTCCTTTGTATGCCATATCAGTGGAATGACTTGCAGTACAATAAAATGAATCTGATAACCTTATATTATGAGTGGAGCCTGGCAGTTCAAAATCAAAATGCACTTCTCCTTCTTTAATGCTGTTAAGCAGGGCGGCAGGGGCTTTTTCTCCAGCCAGCCTGTACCCCAGCAGAGCAACCTCCTTTGCATAAGTAGGGACATCCAGATTGTTCAAATATCCGGAAATCCCGGATAGTACAATGCCATCATTCATTGGCTTGCGATACTTATCCGGCAGTCCTTCGACCCCACACATAACTCCCAGCACGGTTCCTACATTGCCTGCATTACAGTCCGTATCCCAACCGCACATTGCAGCAATTTCAACTGTTCTTGCAAAATCTCCGTTCCCATACACCATGGATAGTGCACATACTCCTGCGTTCGGTATTATGTGGCAGACACCGCCGTATTTATCATACCCCCAATCACGTACCAGCATGTTATAGCAATCACGCCAATTATTATTTTCCTTGTGAAAACCAAGTACAGCATTTACAACCTTTGCGTATACGCTATTGTCAGGGATCTGTGACAGCCCAACCTGGATAATCTCATGAATATCCTGGCATTGGAAGGCATGGGCAATGCAGGCACAGAAGAAACGGGCGCCATAAACTCCTTCTCCGTCATGGGACACACTGGCGGCACTCTGCCCGAAGCTGGCTGCTTTGTCCGGCCGGCACGGATTTACCAGGCCCCAGGTATCAATGAATATCTGGCCGCCAATCTGTTCTGCAAGTAATTGACCGTTTTGATTCATGGACCCGGACTGGGGCGCAGGAATGCCATGCTTTAAGTTTAAGTAAGCCGTATGCTCTGTGCTGATGCCATAGCCGCCCCACCAGAACATACCAACACCCTCTCGGGCATAATTCAGCCATGCCCTGGCAACATCCTGGGGTTTTAAATCTCCATCCTTTGCATCGTCATATAATGCCCGGAGAAAATAAACCGGCCCATTCACATCGTCATCAGCGGCAAAATTTTTATAAGCTTTTACATAGTCCGTGATTTCACCGTATGTATTTAAGATTCGTTCATAAGTCCATATGGTTGGCTCAACAGGCGCCCCTAAACGAATTCCAATATTCATCCCCAAAAATCCGGAATATACCTTTTCCAAATATTTATCAGGTATCATATTCCCATTCTCCTTTGATAACTATGACCTGTCAATCCATCAGACAGACAGGTCATATAGTATTATTTAATTAAAGCTGCTAATTTGGCTGCCCTGTCAAAGATGTCAATTCCCTTGGTAAACCCTAAACAGGTTCCGGATGGGTATCTGGTTTTTTGCAGCCACTTCTCTGGTATGCCCTTTGCGCCGTATTTTGCTCCAAGAACAGCTCCTGCTACCGCTCCAATGGTATCAGCATCCCTTCCGAAATTGCCTGCCAGAATCATACCTGACTTAAAGCTTCCATGCTCTAATTTCAGGCAGCCAAAAACTTCCGGCAGCGCCTCAGCCACTGTAGAACGGTGAGTGGAGAATAATTCGTCATGCAATGGCATCCAGGCATCTGCAATGTTACCCTTTGCATCATCTACAATTTGAAAGGCACGTAATAATGTTTCCTTAAACCATGATCCATTAGGTGCAGTTGCTAAAACTGCTGCTAAAATCTCCTCCATGGAAGCATCAACCATTGCCAGGGATACTGCAACGGCAACTGCCTGCGCGCCCCAGATTCCATCCATATGATGGCTTATGCTTGCATCAATTTCAGCCAGTCTGGCCGCTCTTTCCGGATCTCCTGCGCAAAGGATACCAATTGGACCGCTTCTCATTGCAGCTCCATCACTTAAATAGTATGCATTAAATCTGCCTGATTCCGGCGGGCGCATGCCTCTGCGAAGATTATTGCATGCCTCCACTTCGCTGACACCGCCGCGCTTTAGTTCATCTTCTGTTGCCACATGGCTTAACCACATGGTTACGACATCCTCTGCTGTAAAATCACCGCCGGCCTTGATCATGGTTTCAGCCGTTAAAAGAGCAAATTCCGTATCATCCGTACTCCAGGAAGAACCTTTATTAAAGTCTGTAGTAATACCATAATCCCTTTGGTTTCCCGGACTTCTTGCAGCATCACCAAAGGAATCACCAATTGCCAGACCACAAAGGGAACCGATTGCTTTATCCAGCGCAATTTCTTTATTTTGAATTAAATATTCTCTTGTTAACATCATTCGTTCCTCTCTTCCTCTGGTTATTTCAATTTTGTATTTGCATACTCAGTAATTTCTACCCCGCCTAGTGCATTCCAATCCTTAACAAACTGATCAAATTCATCAACAGAACGGTTGCCGCTTATTACATCCGCTGCAAATTCTATGTAAAGTGCCTGACTGGCATCCCAGTTTGTTGCATATTCATCCGGTATAACAAACGCATTGTCAAAAGAAGAATAGGTTTTGACCATATCCAGAGATTTAAGAGCTGCTTCGCTAAAATATGGAGTCTTGGCTGATATGGGCGCATCAAAGTTTGCAATTGATTCGTGGAAACGCGGCCACCATTCCGATATTTTTTCAGTTAATACAATCTCATTGTTCTCTATATTGTATTCTTCCCCTTCGTAACCCAATTTATCTAGAAGCTGACCCTCCTTACCTGCCATATACTCTAAGATGGCAAAAGCAACATCCTTATTCTCAGAATATTTGCTGATTGCCCAGCCCCGGGATTCCTTGCTGACATTTCCCGGAGTATATCCTTGGGCTGCACCTTTTGCCGGCGGAAGGATCATTAACTTACCCTGTTCACCATTTTGTGTAACCATCTTATTATTATAAACATTAACCACGCTGCCCTGGGTTCCGCTTACAACTCCCACTTCACCATTATAAAAAGCACTTTCTTTTGTATCCCATTTTTTCGTTAACCATTCATTATCCAGCAGCCCCTCTTTATAAAGTTCAGCATAATAAGCCAGTTTTTCTTTTTCTGAATTTGTAACTTTACTGTAAACATATTTATCACCTTCTTTTATCCAGGTTGCATTAAGCCCAAAGGCCAGATTAAATACAGTGTCCAGCTCTGAGATATCTCCGGGAACAGTATAGGCGGCTTTTAGGTTGTTGTTCTCTTTTAATTCCAGAAAGAATGCTTTGTAATTATCTATTGTAGGATTATCCAAAAGTGTTTTACCTGACTTTGTTGCATCAAACCAGTCTTGTCTCACAACCGGTACCTTGATTCTATCTGGCGACAACCATAAAAGATAAGGATAATTAGCTAATCTCTCCTCGTTATACGGCTGCATCAATGCTTTGATATTCGTGGATTTTTCCACATATGGGGTCAAATCTTCCAATATTTTCTGGGTAATGGCAAATTGATAATCACCGCCCTGGAAGTACATCAGGTCCGGAATCTCACCGCTTTGAAGCAGCAGACTCATGCTTTCAGAATAAGTCCCATCGGAAATCGGTGCCAGTTCTATATGTACTTCCCTGCCAAGTTCCTTTGAGACGCCACTGCTTACTGCCTCCAGAAATTTTACGGAAACTTCGTCATCTGCCGACATATCCTTGATTACTGCTTTCATTGTTACAGGTGCAGAGGCATTGGCAGTATCCTGCGTGCTCTGTACATTGGAACTGGAATCAATTTTCTTTCCGCAGCCTGCCAAAGACAGCACTGCCATTGCCATAACTAATAAATATGAAATCGTTTTTTTCATGATACATTCCCTCCATTAAATGAAATAATTTTTGCTGTTGCTACTGACAAAACAATCTGATATCTACTCTTTCACCCCCCCTGACAAAACACCATTGGTGTAATATTTAAGAATAACAGGGTATAGGAGTAAAATCGGTATAACAGCCACAACAATGGTGGCAGCCTTTAAGGAAGCATTATCCAACTGTGCAATATTATTATTTGCTAAAATATTGGATACGCCCACAATTACCTGGGAATCTGAATTAACAACAAATTGTCTTAACAGAACCTGCAGAACCGTGTGATTTTTGCTGGTTAAAAAGATACTGGATTTAAAAAATTCATTCCAGCGAAACACCGCATAAAACATTCCAACCGTAATCAACGGAATTCTGCATAAAGGAATCATGATCTGAAATAAGATATGATAATGGCCTGCTCCATCAATTCTGGCTGCATCCTGAATGGAAGCCGGGACCTCTTCCATGAATCTCATTAATATAATCAGGTAATAGACATTGACACTTCTGTAAACCACCATGGAAAACAGGTTGTCCAATAAATATATCTTCTTCATCAAAAAATACTCCTGCACAATACCCGGTTCAAATATCATCATAATAATAAAAAAATACATAAAAATCTTTTTGCCAACTAATCCGGGCCTTGTTAAAACATAAGCCGCGCTGGCAGTCAGTGTAATATTTAAAAACACTCCTGTGGACGTAATAAATAATGAGTTCAGGATACTTCTGATTACAATGGGCTGTCCTAAAATAACCTGATAATTCACCGTGGAAAATCCCTTTGGCAAAATATCATATCCTTTCAGGCCATGGACTAAATCCGGTTGTGATAAAGATCTTGCCAGAATATTTAATAATGGAACCAGCATACACAGCGCAAAAAGAATCATCATAAAACCGCATAGAGATTTGGCAATTGATATTTTTTTTCTTTTCCTGTTCATTCTTCTACCACGCCCCCTTACCGGTCAGCTTTTTGGAAAACAGATGGGTTGAAACAATTAACAGCGTGCCTATTACACCTTTAAACAGATTCGCCGCTGTTGCCAGGGAATACTGGGAATTTTGCAGACCAATCCGGTAAACATAGGTATCAATGATATCGATTTTAGAATTTACCGCCGCATTGGTAAAATTCAGTACCTGATCCAGACCTGCATTCATAAAGAAACCGATATTTAAAATCAGTACGGTAACCATTGTCACAGCCAAGGCCGGCAGAATAATTCTTCCAACAATCTGAAAACGGCCGGCCCCATCTATTTTTGCAGCTTCATAAAGGGTTGGATCAATTCCCATAATTGCCGTTAGATATACAATGGAATCCCACCCAATGGATCTCCATGATTCTGATGCAAGCAGTACCCATCTTATGGAGCTTTTGCTTGTTAACAAATTTACTTTTTCAAAACCAAGGCTAGACAAAAGGCTGTTTAAAATCCCGGTAGAGGGAGATAGAAATTCAAACCATATTCCAGCAATTACCACCCAGGAAAGAAAATGAGGCAGATACGAAATTACCTGTACCCCTTTTCGAAAAGGTCCGGCCTTCCATTCGTTTAGCATAATTGCAAACAAAATCGGCATGGGAAAAAACAGGAATATCTTCATCCCACTAATGATCAGAGTGTTACCCAGTATCTGCATAAATACCGGTGTGGAAAATAACTTTTTAAAATATGTAAATCCTACAAATACATTGTCCCCCATAATCCGATAATCGTAAAAGGCCAATCTCATACCAAGGATCGGAATCACATGGAACACAAAAAAGTAGAGTAAAGTAGGCAGTAAGGTAAGATATAAGATCCTGTCCCGCCAGATGCGCTTTAACTTTGATTGAGCCCCCCCGGTTTTTCGTTTTGCCATCACCCGTACACTCCCTTTCTAAATGCTGACTATTAATTCACTTAAAGGTGCATGTTGTTGTGCCCCATAAACATCGGTATCATAACAAGTACCTGATGATATTTTTCTCGCAAATGTAATTTTAAACCCCAACGCCTT
>JAEWRS010000473.1 GCA_023398855.1 Bacillota bacterium | reverse complement strand
GTCGTTTGCAGTGGGAATGCTGATTACCGAAAACCCTACCATTGACGCACTGGCAGGATTGGTTCCATGGGCAGAATCCGGCACAATAATTTTTGTTCTTTTTTTATCTCCGCGGCTTTCATGGTATGCCTTCATCAGCAAAAGTCCGGTAAACTCCCCATGAGCACCTGCTGCCGGCTGAAAGGTCATTCGGTCCATTCCGGTGATCTCGCATAAATACTGTTCCGCTGTTTTCAGAACTTCCATGCACCCTTGTACCGTATGCTCCGGCTGCAGCGGATGAATCTGTGCAAATCCTGGAAGCACGGCCATGCTTTCATTGATCTTGGGATTATACTTCATGGTGCAGGAGCCTAACGGATAAAAGCCGTCATTAACGCCATATGCCTTTTTCTCTGCCTCCGTATAATGCCTGCTTATATCATTTTCAGACACATGAGGAAGGCGAAGACACTTTTTTCTTAAATTGCCCTCCTCAGGCAGTTTAACCGGCACATCACATTCCGGCAGAATGGTCAGGGTTCTTCCTTCCTGTCCTTTTTCAAATATCAGCATAACCTTACACCTCCTTTAACATGCCAATAACACGGTCAATGTCATCTTTCCCATTCATTTCCGTACAGCACCATAAGATCTGCCCCGTTCTTTCACCTGTCAATGGCAAGCCTCCGAGAATTCCGTGTTCTTCCAGTACACTCAGCACCTTTTCCACAGGCATTTTTGAGGCGGTAACAAATTCGTGGAAGAATTCCCCCTGGTTTACTACCGGATACCCAATGGATTCTAACTGGTCAGCCATGTAATGGGCCTTTGACATGCTCTGCACTGCGGTCTGTCTGAGGCCTTCTGATCCCATTGCCGACAAATATACTGCCACTGCCAAAGCACAAAGAGCCTGGTTTGAGCAGATGTTGCTTAATGCTTTTTCTCTCCGGATATGCTGCTCCCTCGCCTGCAGGGTCAAAACGTATCCTGTTTTACCGTTGGCATCAACGGTTTCTCCAACGATCCTTCCCGGAAGTTTTCTGGTCAGTTCTTTTGAACATGCCATAAAACCGATATATGGCCCGCCAAATGCCAGCGGGAGTCCCAGTGGCTGCCCTTCGCCTACTGCAATGTCAGCACAATACTCTGCCGGCGTCTTAAGGATCCCTAAGGAGATGGGATTCACACCCATAATAAACCGGGCACCGGCTTCCTTTGCTGTCATTCCGATTTCAGCTGCCGGTTCCAGACTGCCGTAATAATTAGGATTCTGAATATACACACATGCTGTCTGGCTGTCCAAATGCTCTTTTAGGAAATCCAGATCAGTAATACCATCTTTTTCAGGAATAACAGCCAGTTCCATCCCATTTCCAAAGCAATAAGTTTTTATGGTCTCCATCACCTGGGGATGAACTGCAGAGGATACAAGGGCCTTGTTTTTCTTTCTGTCCCTGCACATTGCTACTGCTTCTGCAGCAGCAGCACCACCGTCATAAACGGAAGCATTAGCAGCCTCCATTCCAGTCAGCTCACAGATCATCGTCTGGTATTCAAAAATGGATTGTAAAATTCCCTGGCTGATTTCCGCCTGATACGGAGTATAAGCCGTATAAAGAGTTTCCTTGGATAACACACTTTTCACTACAGCAGGAATATAGTGTCTGTACGCACCTGCTCCCCTGAATATGACCGGAAATACCATGTTTTTTGCAGCAATGCCTTCCATCTTCTTACATACTTCCATTTCAGACATCCCACGGGGAAGATCTAATCCTTCCGTTAACAAAACCTCCCGGGGAAGCTGTGTGAAAAGTTCTTCTATGCTATCAATGCCGATTGCCGACAGCATCTCTTCTCTGTCGTGACCGGTTGCCGGTACAAATGAACCCATATGCAGATCTCCTTTATTCCGTTTCTTTTTTTACAAGTTCCTCATATTCCTCTGGAGTTAAAAATTCCTCTTTTTCCGTAATACCGGTTATCTTTGCAAACCATGCTTCATAGGGAGCTTCATTGATCTTTTCCGGTGAGTCAAGAAGCTCCTCATTGATTTCCGCTACAACACCGGTTACCGGGCAATAGACATCCGATACAGCCTTTACAGACTCTACATCCGCAAAAACTTCGCCTGCAGCTGTCTCATCATCCTCTTCCGGAAGATTGACGAAGACAAGTTGTCCCAAGGTCTGTTGTGCATAGTCCGTAAGACCCACCAAAGCGGTTTCTTCATCTTCAAATTTTACCCATTCATGGGTTTTTGTGTAAACCAGATTTTCTAACACCTTCATAATTAATTCTCCTTTTCTAACTTTAATGATTATGATTTTTTATAAAATGGAAGGGGCACTACTTCTGCCTCTACTTCTCTTCCTCGCACAATTACGGTTACCTTTGTACCTGTATTTATATATTCTTTATCCAAAATAGCCATGGCAGCCGGATAGCCTAAATACGGGCAATGGGTTCCTGATGTTGTAAAACCTGCCTTTTCCCCGTTTACAAGCACATCTTCCTGTTCCCGTATGATCCCTCTCCCCGTTACCCTCAAGCCTACCCGTTTTCTTGTGAGGGAATCCTTTAGCGGCAAGTGACTTTTACCGATAAAATCTTCCTTCTGCATTTTCACGGCAAACCCAAGTCCTGTTTCCACAGGGTTAATCTCATCGTTCATTTCATGTCCATATAAAGGCATGCCAGCCTCCAGTCTCAGTGTGTCTCTGGCTCCAAGACCGCAGGGCATCAGTCCGTATTCCTTGCCTGCTTCCATCACCGCTTCCCACATTGTTTCAGCATAGGCATTGTCCAGATAGAGTTCAAAACCGTCTTCTCCTGTGTAACCGGTTCTTGATATCATGCATGGAATCCCTGCTGCCATTCCATCAAAAATGGCATGATAATATTGGGGAGGAATATCTGCGGTCAGCTTCCTGAGTATTTCCTGCGATTTAGGTCCCTGGAGGGCGATTTGTGTGATTTGTCCGGAAATATCTTCAAACACCACTTCACCGAATTTATGTTCCAGCATCCACTGGTAATCCTTATCTTTATTGGAGGCATTTACAACAATAAAGTAATCATCTTCCTTTTTCTTATATACAATCAGATCATCAACGGTTCCGCCCTGATCATTGCACATAGGACTGTATCTTGCCTGACCGTCCGCCATACCGGTAAAATCATTGGTCAGCAGATGCTGCAGGTTTGCCAGTGCGTCTTTTCCTCTGCAGCTTATTTCTCCCATATGGGAAACATCAAAAAGTCCGGCTTTTGTTCTGACTGCCATATGCTCCCTGATGATCCCCTCTTCATATTGAATAGGAAGGAGATATCCGGCAAAAGGGACTATTTTGCCATGATATTTTAAATGCATTTCATAAAGCGGTGTTTTTCGTTCCATGTGTAAACCTCCTTAATTTATATGATAAAGGGCAGTGCCTTTTCATATTTTATTTATACCTGACCTTTCCTATACGATAAAAAAAGGCAGATAAAAATATCCTTATAAGATATCCTTATCTGCCTCTGTCCTTTTACCTGAAAGATTGACTTCTTCGGTACATAAATGTTCTCCAGAGTTACGTCCGAATACAATCCTTTTGCCTGAGAGTTTCTGCCTTCCCCTTCGGCGACACCTATTTGTGCTCTCTTTCGTATTCATCATCCGTTATTTAGTATTGATATTATCAGAGTATTTGTGCACTGTCAATGATTTTTTCTATGACCTTTTCATATAGTTCTGACAATTGTGCAGCCAGCTTTTACAACAGTTTTTATCTCGCCATAACCCTCTCCGCTTTATAATCCAGTGATATGCCTTGCTGGTCTATGTATTCCATAAATTTATCGCTGCTTAAGGCTCTGCTGTAATAAAATCCCTGAAAATAATCACAATCCAGCTCATGAAGCATACGTACCTGCTCTTTTGTTTCAACACCCTCTGCAACCACCTGTACATTCATTTGTCTGGAAAGAGAAAGGATCGTTTCCACAATCTGCTTCCTCCGTCTGTCGCTAACAATATTTTGAATCAGTGAGGCGTCAATCTTGACTTTATTTGCATGAAAATCACACAAGTATAACAAGGAACTGTGCCCCATCCCAAAATCATCAATGGATATGTCCACACCCAACTCCCTGATTTGCTTCAGCTTATCCCGTGTGTCCTCCCCTGGATCAACCGCAGCGTTCTCTGTGAGTTCAAACTCCACGGAGCCTGGCTTAATGCCATAGCTATGAATCATTTTCTCAACGGTTTCAATAAGCTTATCATCCTCTTTTAGCTGCTTTGGATTTAAATTTATTGAAATGCAGATTCCGTCATAACCTTGCTTTTGCCAAAGGAACAAATCTGAAAGAGCCTGGCGGATTACCCAAATGCCTAACTGGTTGGTCAGTCCTGCTTCGTCACAGATACTTAATATAATAAGAGGTGATATGTATCCGTACACAGGATGGAGCCAGCGCAGCAAGGCTTCTCCTCCCATAACCTCACCACGGTAATTCACCTTTGGCTGGTACTCCAGGTACAGTCCATGCTTACAATCCTGAAGGCTGTTTTTGATTTCGCCTAAAAGAGTACGGGCGAGTAAACCCATATCGTCATGGCGGGATATGACCATCTCCTTCCTCTTATCCCAGGTGCTTTGCAGCTCTTCTGATAAAGCCTGGAAGGTAGTCAGGCGGTCACGCTGCTGATTCTTTGCCTGCATCCTGACAAAAGGGATATAAATCAACATAGAAATCAGCAGATTCAGCAATTGAAGTATCACCCCGGAGCATGACCCTGAGGCCAGAAATCCGGATAAAAATATAGGGGTTGACCACTCAATTGACTGTGTGATTGGGGGAACCAATCCCAAAAGCAAGGCTAGATACGCATTCATTCCAAGGATAACAGGTGTCAAAAGGAAGGGGATGAAATAATAGGAATTAAAGATAACCGGAAAACCGTAAAGAACGGTATCATTGATATTAAAGATGCCAAGTGGAATGGAAATCTTTACAAGCCGGTTCTTCTCACCAACCATCAGCATTGCAAGCAACAACCCCATTGTTGCACCAACACCGCCTAAATAGACATACGTTTCATAGAATTCCTTGGTAAGGATACTCGGATATACAAAAGAACCGACTGCTCTGGTTGCACTGGTTACTGCATCTGCGATCATTGGTTCGCCACGAACACCAAAGAAGGACAGGATATGTGTAAAAAGGATCAGTAATACGGCGTAAACAAAGTTCGCTCCTGACATCCATGTTTCAGTTATCTTTTGCAGAAACAGCCCAGGGTTTAAACTGAGCCCTGCTGAAATCAGCAAAGCCTTTCCCACACTGAATACTAAAACAGTGAGAAAGGATGGCAAGACAGCCAGAAATGAGGCCTGAGTCAAAGCGCCTCCCAGATGGGGAACCACAGAAAAAGGCAGGATGCGCCCGCAGAGCTTGTAAAAACAGCAAAACAAATGAGAAGCAGTGACTGAAATAACAAGGGCCTGGAACAACCCGGCAGAACCCGCTTCGTTTGCCTGCAATGTAAAATTTCTGTGTGTAATTGCAAAATAGGAAGCAAAAACCGTAATCACAATCGTGACAGGACTTACCTCACCGGATTTTACAAGATCCATCTCCTTGGCAGCAGCATAGCTGACAGCAATCACAGCCAAAAGTGCCATGATCTGAAGTGTTGCATAATGAAAAGACAGGCCTATCTCCCGCCATGATACTCCAAATATATCTGACATAACACGGGAAGAAGGCGGGATCGGCAAAGTAAACAAAGCAGAAACAACCGAACCTGCCAACACCAGGGGCATCATTGACAGCAGCCCCCTGCGAAGAATTCGCAAAGTCTTCCTGTGAACCAATTCTGAAAATATGATGTCAAGCTTTTCTATCATATTCAAATACTCCTTCTTTCACGAAGATGCAGGCATCTTCCATACATCTGTACATTATTTAAGCGTCTGAGCAGCGGATCAGCTCCTTAACAGAAGAGTAACCTGACTGCCGAAAGGGCAGCTACAATCCCTTACCCTGTCCGCTCCATTCTACGATATTTTTTCATGTAAAAGCTCTGTCACGTTTGGGATTGGCTTTTTTATTCTCCCAATAATCAATTTACATGTATACAGGACTTCTGGATATGGATCGTATGAAGTCTCTTTTGTGCTGAATGGTGTGAAAGAAGGTGTTACAATAGGGGAATTATTCCACAATACTCATTGAGGATGTGAAACAGCTCATTCACTACACGGATGGTCCACAAAGAAATCAATTAGTTATACTGGATTAAAGAGGAAATGAAATAATAAAATCAATATATGGATTAAATCAGTCCTTTTGGAAGATACTAAAATATGGAAAGAGAAATTAGGGAGAGATCAGTTTCGTCAGCCGGAATATCACGGAATCCGGCAGCCGGTGCTTAAATAAACTCCCTTATCAGACAGGTAAAAGGAAGGGGTTATTATGGAAGAAAGAATGCATTCAACCAATGAACTGCAGGTATTGGTAATAGGGGTTGCCGGTGCTGAATTTGGAATGAACATTACAAAAATCCAGGAACTGGCGCGGTATCAGGAGGTTCAGCGGATCTCTTATTCAAATCCCTGTATCGAAGGCACGGTAAATCTTAGGGGAGAAGTGTTTACAGTGGTGGATCTTGCAAAGTATCTGGATCTTCCCGCTTCGAATGATCCGGAACATGACATACTGATTATCATGAAGTTTAAACAGGAAGGCATGGCTTTCCATGTCCATCAGGCAGATTCTGTCAGCAGGTTTTCCTGGGAAACCATAGAGAGCGCTGATTCCTCTCTCTGTGTGGACAAAGAAAACATTGTTGTAGGTGCAGCAATGCTAAATGACCGGGTGATTACCCTGATCGATTTTGATTGGATTATGCATGAAATTGCTGCAGTGCTGGAAGTGGAGGCCCAAACCAGCCAAGATGCTGAGATTAGCCGAAGTAACAGCGCGGAGTCCCACCTCAAACCTTTTATTTCCCATGGCAAGTATTCCTTTACAGATAATATTTCTCCCTGTCCATGACTTTTTGAATTCATAACACTGACTTATATTAATTCCATCAAAAATAAGGCAGCTGTGTCAAACGGCTGCCTTATCTCCAATCTGCTTTTCATATTCCATTCACTTAAGCCCCAGTCTCACATATTGCTCCTTGGGTGCATTGTTTTCTTCCATCAGCCGTACCATATGTTGGATCAGTCTCTGCTCCACTTCCGGGTTGTGGATAGGGGCAAGCTGATCTGGATCCTCTTGTAGGTCATACAGCATGTTCCCTGTTGTTTGTCTCATGGACGTATCTCCGGAACGGTCTGCCACAGATACAATCTGCATAACAGGAGTGTCCTTTGTAAAAGAAAATCCCGGATGCCACTTCATGTCCTTCATCTCATTTACGGAAAACCGGCAGCGCATATGAGTCGGCATCTGTGTATAATTATATAGAGGCTGATTATCCGGCAAAGGGCTGCGCATATATACATAACGGCCATCCGTAATATTTACCTGCGCCCCGTGCATGCCGAATAGCGCATATTCCCGTACCGGATCATCTCCCAGGATAACAGGCTCCAGCTTATGCCCCTGCATGTCCTTGGGTGCTTTGATTCCAAAGAAATCCAACAGTGTCACCGGCACGTCAATGCCTTGAACCAGTGACCTTCTTCTCTGGTTCTGGATTCCATGGCGAGGGTCCCATACAAACATGGGGATATGAACCGTTTCATTATACCATGGATGTGCACTTTTGGCCCAAAGGTCATGCTCTCCCAGCAGGAACCCATGGTCAGTGTTTACGATTACCATAGTATCCTTCCACATATCGTTTTCATCCATGTAATCCAGGAATTTCCCCAGATATTCATCACACATGGACAGCAGAGCCGCATATTCATACCGGCAATGCTCCACCTGCTCTCTGGTTTCCTGCACTTCCCGGTATTCCGGCCAGTCAAATTGAGGGCCATCGTAATGGTGGGGATACCGGTTCTTGTATTTCTCCATGGTATAAAAAGGTTCATGAGGGTCAAAGCATTCCCAGTGCAAAAACCAGTTATCCTGTTCTTTGTTTTTCTCCAGAAATTCCAGTCCCAGCCGGAACACTTCTGTCAGTGGCTGTTTTTCTTCACAATCGATATAAGTCCGGTTTATCAGATCCTGCCTCCAGACCCGGCCAAGATGCTCCGGGACTACAGGGTCTTTCACCTGCCCCTTCCAGCAGTCTCCTTCCTGTCCCCTTACAATCTCCCAGGACTGATACCTGTTATGATAGGTGGCTCCCCCATCTTCCCAATAATGCTGGTGGTCGCTGATCATATGAGTATAGATGCCATGATCCCCCAGCAGCTCCGGCATGGAATCGTCAAAGGGCTCCAGGGGCCCCCAGCTCCGGTGAAGGAAATTATAGCGCCCGGTGTGCAATTCCCTTCTGGCCGGCATACAGGGCAGACTGCCTGCGTAACAGTTATCAAACGTAATGGTCTTTTCCGCCAGCCGCTTAAAATTTGGAGTCTTTGTCCAGCCGCACCCATAAGGCTCCAGCATTCTGCGGTTAAGGGTATCAAACATTAACATGATTGCTCTCATTTTACATTCCTTCCTGCCTACCACCATTTAATCAATTCGGTCACTTGGTTCCGCACCTCAATAAACTCCGGTGCAACCACCTTTCTTGGACGAGGCAGTGTATTGGCCAATTTCTGTTTTATGGTTGTAGGCTTATTGGTCAATACCAGAATATTTTCACTCAGATAAACAGCTTCCTCAATATTGTGTGTTATGAATATGACCGTTGTCCCGGTTTTTTTCCAAAGGTTTAAAAGCTCATCCTCCAGTTTAAAACGCAGTTCCACATCCAGCTGTCCGTATGGTTCATCCATCAGCAGCAGCTCCGGTTTCACGGCAAAAGCACGGGCAATCACCACTCTCTGCAGCATGGAAGTGGAAAGCTCCGCCGGATAGTAATCTTTGTACTGTGTCAGGCCAACCATATCCAGCACTTCCCCTACCTCCCGGGCTATTACCTCCTTTGGCAGTTTTTTCATCTTTAACCCGAAAGCCACGTTTTCCTCCACCGTCAGCCAGGACATGGTGGAATATTCCTGAAAGATGTATGCCACATTATGCTTCTGTAAGTTTACCGGTTCCCCGTTGATCATAATTTCGCCGCTGGTGGGCTCATACAGCTTGGTAATGCAGTTTAAAAAGGTCGTCTTTCCGCATCCGGTTGGACCTACAATGCACAGAAACTCACCCTTTTTCACTTCAAATGAAACATCGTCAAGGACCAGCAGATCACCGAATTTCTTTGTCATATGGTCAACTTTTACTTTTACTTCTTCCATCATTCCACCCCGCTTACAATGTCTTGTCCACTACCGAACTGATTTCCTCACGCAGATTCAAAAATTCAGGATCCACATAATTGCGAGGACGCGGAAGTGTAATCGAATATTCTTTTTTTACTGTTGTAGGGCAGTTGGTCAGCACCACAATCCGGTCCGCTAAGTAGATTGCTTCTTCAATATTATTTGTTACAAAAACAACCGTCCGTTTTTCCTTTTCCCAGATACGGATTAAATCCTCCTGCATCAAATAGCGGGTCTGGGCATCCAGATGGCCAAAAGGCTCATCCATAAACAATACATCCGGTTCGTTGCAGTACGCCCGGGCAATGCCCACACGCTGCTGCATCCCACCTGACAGCTGATTGGGATAAGAATGCTCAAACCCTTCCAGCCCGACCAGGTTAATATAGTACTTAGAAAGCTCCTGGCGCTCCTTCTTTGCCATTCCCCGCACCTTTGGTCCGTACTCCACATTTCCCATAACAGTCAGCCACGGAAAAAGTGCCGTTCTTTGATAAACAACGCCCCGGTCCGGTCCGGGCTTTTCCACTTTTTTTCCATTTACTGTTACAGAGCCGCTGCTCACGGTCTCAAGCCCTGACATGCAGTTAATCAATGTAGATTTTCCGCACTGTCCCGGACCGAACAGAACCAGCAGTTCGTTTTCCTTTACCGTAAGGTTTAAGTCGCTAATTACTTTCACATCGCCTCTGACCGTGTGAAATGTCTTTGATACCTGATTGCAAACAATAAAATCTTTTCTCATTTTCCTCTCACACTCCAGCTGCAAAGTTTTGCTTCAATGGCCCGCATGACAACCGCCAGTATATAACCAACTATCCCGACAGCAACAATTCCCACCATAATCTGAACCGTGCTGTTGGAATCCTGTCCCTTGATGATCACCCAGCCAACGCCTTCGGAGGAACGCACCATCTCTGCCGCAACCACAGTTGCCCATGCAGACCCAATGGCAATCTGCAGTCCTGCAAATATATGGGGAATACAGGACGGCAGCACTACCGTACTGAATACCTGACGGTCATTGGCTCCCAGCATCCGGGCCGCTCCCATGAGAGTGCGGTCAACGGACCGGACACCAGCATAAGCATTCATGGTTATGTTGGAAAATGCCGCAAGAAAAATCAAAAAGTACTTGGATGGTTCTCCCAGACCAAACCACACGATAGAAAGAGGAATCCAGGCAATGGGCGGGATTGGGCGGATCAGTTCATACAGCGGCCGTATCAGCGCCTCCATGGGCTTATACCATCCCATCACAATACCAGCAACGATTCCGGCCAGGGATCCCAGAACAAATCCGACCATGACTCTGGTAAGGCTCCACAAAATGTGCACTTCTATGGTATGAGTGCCGATAGGCTCCAGGAGGCTGGACAAAAATTTGCCCAGCACTGTCACAGGACCAGCCATTACAACTCCTACCTTTGTAAAAGAAACCACAAACTGCCACAGGCATAGAAATGTAAAAATGGCTATGACCGCGCAAATCGTCTTTTCATACCGCTTTGCATCCTGAAAACGTTTGTTCATTCTCTTCTCGCTCCTTTTACGACTTTTTTCTCAATTAAGGTCAAAATCCAGGAAAATATTGCACCGATTGTCCCGATTGCGATCATACCGCAGATAATGATGTCCGGACGGTAGATTCCGCGCGCCTGCTGGATCATATATCCAAGACCCCTTGTTGAAGCCAGCATTTCAGCAGCAACAATACAGGTCCAGGAGGCTCCCAGTGCAACACGGATGCCGGTCATCACCAAAGGCTGAGCCGTGGGAACTGCAATATGCATCAGCATCTGGAAATTCGATGCACCAAACGTCTGCCCCACCCAGAGGTGAACATCCTTTGTCTGGCGGACCCCGGTGTAGCTGTTCAGCACGCATGGAACAAATGCCGATAAAAATACCGTAACAATCTTGGAAGTGATTCCAATTCCAAAAAGCAATATCATCAGCGGAATCCAGGCAAGTCCGGGAACCGGACGGATTAAATCAAAAACCGGACGTACAAATAAATCAATTTTTTTATACCAGGCCATTAAAATCCCCATGGGGGTGCCAACAATCACTCCCATGGCCCAACCGCCCATTGCAATTTTAAGCGAAGAAAAAATGTGCTCTGGAAGCGTGGCGCCATCCGGTGCTGTGGAGGTCAGCTTCTTAATAAATGTAGCTCCAATTGTTACCGGTCCCGGCAGCGTAGAA
>JAEWRS010000456.1 GCA_023398855.1 Bacillota bacterium | reverse complement strand
GGCACAGCCTGCCAGCGCAAATATGCAAAGAAGGACAGAGGCCAATACCAGCCACCCATTTGTCTTTTTTAAGTTCCTCACAGTATGGTTCCTCCTCCAACAACATAATCTCCATCATAAAATACTACTGCCTGTCCTGGAGTGATAGCCCGCTGAGGTTCATCAAACCTACACTCAACTACCCCCTCCTCAGCTTCCCTTATGGTGCACATGGCACCCTTGTGGCTGTAACGGATCTTGGCAGATACCCGCATGCTTTCTCCGCTGATCCCGGAGACTGCCATCCAATTAATGCGGTTAGCACGTAACGTATCTGAATATACGTCCTCCCCTGTTCCAATCACTACTTCATTTGTATCAGGGCGTATCTCCACTACAAAAACCGGACGGCCCATAGATAAATTCAGGCCCTTTCTCTGTCCAACAGTATAATGGGTAATTCCCTTATGCCTTCCGATGATCTGGCCGGAAAGGTCCACAAAATTCCCTTCCGGCGCTTTTCCACCTGCGTTCTCTTCGATAAATCCCGCATAATCATTATCTGGAATAAAACATATCTCCTGACTGTCAGGCTTATGAGCAACCATCAAATTGATCCTGTCCGCAATCTCACGGATCTGGTCCTTGGAATAGGCTCCTACCGGCATTAAAGTATGGGACAGCTGATTCTGTGTTAAATTATAAAGGGCATACGTCTGGTCCTTTGCCGCTGTCACGGATTTCTTTAACGCATATCTCCCGTTGGCAAGCTTCTCAATCTGGGCATAATGCCCTGTGGCAATATAATCTGCCCCAATATCCAGGCTTCGTTTTAAAAGAGATTCCCACTTTACATAACGGTTACAGGCAATACAGGGATTGGGCGTGCGCCCCTTTTGGTATTCTCCTACAAAATAATCAATGACCTGGGATTTGAATTCTTCTTTAAAGTTCATGACATAGTATGGAATCCCAAGGTCCCAGGCCACCCGCCTGGCATCATCCACGGCGCTTAAGCCGCAGCAGCCTCCGTTTTCTTCCTGAGTCCCGGTATCCTCATCCTGCCATATCTGCATGGTGACACCTATGACGTCATAATCTTGTTCTTTAAGAAGCCATGCCGCCACAGAAGAATCCACTCCTCCCGACATTCCTACTACTACTTTCGCTTTGCTCATAGACTCACGATTCCACTTTCCAGCCCATGCTTTTTGGGCATAAAGGTATACCCGCAAGGGTGTTCTCGTTCTTTCTTCCAGGTAAACAGCATCCCGACATTTTAATATTCTTCAACCACTTCTTCTTCGCCGATATCAGATTTTGGTTTTTTTAAGCCATTGATCTCAATTCCGTTTTTCTTTGCATAGTCCCATAAGGCAGCATGTATCGCTTCCTCTGCCAAAAGTGAACAGTGCACCTTTACCGGCGGCAGTCCGTCAAGGGCTTCACAGACAGCCTGATTGGTCCCAGCCATTGCCTCCTGAACTGACTTTCCTTTTACCATCTCAGTAGCCATGCTGCTGGTCGCAACCGCCGCCCCGCAGCCAAAGGTTTTAAATTTCACATCACGGATGATCTGATTTTCATCGATATCCAGATAGATTCTCATAATATCACCGCACTTGGCATTTCCTACAGTGCCCATACCGCTGGGGCTGTCGATTTCCCCCACATTTCTTGGATGCTCAAAATGATCCATTACTTTTTCTGTATACATAATCTATTTTCTCCATTTCTAGGTAATATTCCCACTTTGTACCCGGCCGCTGTCAGCTGACCGCAGATTATTTCCTGTGATTCTTGATATAATCCTCATAAAGCGGAGACATGCTGCGCAGTTTATCCACAATTTCCTTAATGGAATCCACAACATAGTCCATCTCTTCCTTTGTATTTTCTTCATCTAAAGTCAGTCTAAGGGATCCATGAGCAATCTCATGAGGCAGTCCAATGGCAAGAAGCACATGGGAGGGATCCAGAGATCCTGAAGTACAGGCAGAGCCACTGGAACCACAGATGCCCTTCATATCCAGCATAATAAGCAGTGATTCTCCCTCAATGAACTGAAATGCAAAATTCACGTTGTTGGACAGCCTGTTTTTCCGAGGTCCGTTGATTCTTGTATAAGGAACCTCCTCCATGACCCGATCCATGAGGTAATTGCGAAGCTCACACTCTTTTTTCGCTCTCTCTTCCATGCCTGCCACCGCAAGCTCCACTGCCTTTCCAAAGCCAACGATACCAGGAACATTCTCTGTACCGGCACGGCGTTTTCTTTCCTGTGCGCCTCCATGAATAAAGGAACGGGATTTAATTCCGCTTCTGATATAGAGAAAGCCAATTCCCTTTGGACCGTTAATCTTATGGCCGCTGGCACTGAGCATATCGATATGATAATCATCCACATTGATGGGCACATGGCCAAATGACTGGACCGCATCCGTGTGGAACAGAATTCCGTGTTCTTTTGCTATTTCTCCGATTTCCCTGACCGGCTCTATGGTTCCTATTTCATTATTGGCAAACATGATGGATATAAGGATAGTATCAGGACGGATGGCTTTTTTAAGCTCCTCCAGTTTTATTACTCCATTTTCATCCACATTTAAATAAGTCACCTCAAAGCCATGCTTCTCCAGATACTCACAGGTGTGAAGCACAGCATGGTGTTCAATTTTACTGGTGATAATGTGTTTTCCCTTTGAAGCATAAGCCTCAGCTGTGGCAATCAGAGCCCAGTTGTCGTCTTCTGAACCGCCTGCTGTAAAATAAATCTCATTGGTCTTGGCACCCAGAGCGTTTGCAATGGTCTCTCTGGCTCCTGCCACGGCCTTTTTTGAGATGCCGGAAAACTCGTATACGGAGGAAGGATTTCCATAATACTCCGTAAAATAAGGCAGCATAGCTTCCACGACCTCTGGCCGAGTTTTGGTAGTCGCTGCATTGTCAAGATAAATCAGTTGTTTCATATTGTTAGTTCCGCCTTTCTGTAGTCCTAAAGTTAAAAGCTTCATCTACAATTATTATTATACACACATTTCCTAGAATTTCAATAGGAATGATTCTCATTATGAATATGTCATGAAGA
>JAEWRS010000406.1 GCA_023398855.1 Bacillota bacterium | reverse complement strand
CAATCATGTTCCTGAAACCTATAATTAAAATAATTAAGGAGTTGAATCATATGGTAAAAACAAATGCAATGCGCATGCTTGATAAAGCGCAGATTGAATATGCCACCAGAGAATATGAAGTGGATGAGCAGGATTTGTCTGGCAGCCATGCAGCGGATATGATGAAGGTGGATCATGGAAGTGTGTTTAAAACTCTTGTATTAAAAGGGGAAAAAATGGGATATATGGTCTGCTGTATTCCGGTGGATGGAGAGCTTGATTTGAAAAAAGTAGCGAAAGCTGCCGGAGATAAGAAGGCGGAGATGATTCCAATGAAAGATTTGCAGAATATTACAGGATACATTCGGGGGGGCTGCTCTCCCATAGGCATGAAAAAGCAATTTCCTACATTTATCGAGGAATCGGCTCTTTCTTGCACGGAAATTGTCATTAGCGCAGGGGTAAGAGGTCAGCAGATTGTCATTGCGCCACATGCTCTGATTGAGTTTGTAAAGGGCAAATTTGCCTCTCTCATGCACGATTAGTTTACATAAAACAAAAATACAGGGAGACAAGCCATTGCTTTATGACACAATAATTAACATAAATGTAACACTATTGTAAAATATACATATATAAATATTACAAATAGATTAAAAAAGTACATGGATTATATGTATAATATACACAAAACAAAATAGGAGGTAAAAATTTAGAAATTAAAATATCACAAAATTGTTAAATAGCCATTGACTTTTTTGGCAGGCTTCTTCTATAATTACGGACGTCACCAAGAAATCGCTGAGGCCTGTAACCTCAGCTCAGGCAAGTGATATAAGAGAAAGAGGTGTATATATGCCTACACTACGCTCTATCCTTCAGCAAATTTGTCAATTTTTCAGAGGACTGACCTTTAAGGTCACAAAACGGATGTATCGTTCTTCGGCGGTTTTTATGGCGGGTGCAGCTATTATTACTGTTGTGGCATTTACCTCTGCAGGCTTTGGAAGCGGCGGCAGGAATGCATTAACGGCATTTGCGGAAACACCAGAATCAGAAGAAGTCATTGAAGAGCAGGAAGTGAAAGAAGAAACCGTTGCCCAGGCAAAGACTCAGATAAAGCTAACAGAATCCCGAATGCAGGCACAGCAGCTTGCCGGTAATTTCCTGGAAAAAGAAGTGATCCAAAAGCAGGAGCAGGAAGAAGAAGCTCTGGCGGAGATTAAGCGGATCAATGACCGGATCGTTTTGGAAGAAGAGGCCAAGAGGCAGGCAGAAGAGGCGGCCAAAAAGGCGGAAGAAGCGAGAATAGCCGCAGAAGAAGAGGCTGCCAGAAAAGCAGAGGAAGAAAAGACCGCTCACGCCATGTCTGTATCTCAGGACGATTATCAGGTATTACAGCGGATCGTTCAGGCGGAGGCAGGTATTTGTGATGACACAGGAAAAATACTTGTTGCCAATGTGATTATAAACCGTGTAAAAAGCGGAAAATTTCCGGATACGGTCAAAGGGGTTGTCTA
The DNA here is from genome assembly GCA_023398855.1 of Bacillota bacterium. Classification (GTDB taxonomy): domain Bacteria; phylum Bacillota; class Clostridia; order Lachnospirales; family Lachnospiraceae; genus Lacrimispora. Next base: position 3,531 of record JAEWRS010000406.1, on the reverse strand, counting down.
TGAACCTTCCCAGTTTTCACCTGTGTCAAACGGCAGTATTAATTCCGTTAAAATAACAGATAATACAAAACAATGTGTTGACCGCGCTTTAGCCGGTGAGGATTACTCTAGTGGAGCCCTGTATTTTATGTACCGGAGAGGCTCAAGGAGTGGTGCTGTGAGTTGGTTTGACTCCCATCTGACCTTTTTGTTCCAGCATGGGAACCATGAATTTTTTAAATAAAAACATTGTAGAATATTCTGCTTAAGGTGTATACTATATTTGTCCGGCAGGTACCCATGGAGTATGCGGTCAAAACGATATGATACATAAAGGAGAGTATGATTATGATTTATGACTCAGCAAAGAACTTAGATTTTTACAGACATCTCGGAATAGATGGAAGATACGAAAAGGCAGTTAATTTTCTTCAGAATACTGATTTATTGAGCCTGGCGCCAGGCAAATATGAAATTGACGGCAAGAATGTCTTTGCCAATGTAACAGAGTACACAACGATTCCCTGGGTGGAAGCCAAGTACGAAGCCCACCATAATTATACAGATATCCAATATATGATATCCGGTTCAGAAACCATGACATATGCACGGATTGATGAACTGGCTGAAAAAATACCTTATAACGAAGAAAAAGATGTTGTTTTTTACGACAATGAAAATCCGGGCTTAAAAGTAGTTGTAAAGGCTGGAGAATATATGATTTTCAATCCTTGGGATGGCCATAAGCCCAAGGCAGCTGCCGGTGAACCGGCTGTCATTAAAAAAGTAATTGTTAAAATCAAAGAAAATTGATCAATAAAAAGAGCCAATCCTTGAAGAACGGATTGGCTCTTATATTTAAGGCTGCCAGCCGTCCCGTCCGGACAGAACAGCTTCCTTTGTATATTTTTTTAGCTGAGCTTCCGTCAGACGGTGGATCCAGTCCGGCCGTTCTTTCATTACCCCTCCAGGGCCGGAACTGCCATATTCCGCGTAAAAGGTGTGAGAATGTGCAGCTGTTTTATTCCAGTCGTGCCAGCCCTCCTTGCAGATATGATCATCCATGTTGCAGTTGATCAGCACGGTTTTTCCGTACTCTCTCCAGGGGCGGCCCAGGTATGCATTCTCCGGGGGACAGTTGCTTTCAAAGCGGCAGTCTGTCATTACATAGCCGTATTCCTGGCCTTCTGGAGTGGAAGCTGCGGTTACATAGCTGCTGATATCCTTACCCGTGTATTTGGAGAAAAAAGTACAGCCTTCGAAATATGCGGTAGCACTGCCGAAAATAAAGTCAATATCCCCTTCTATGTAACAGTTCTTGTAATAGTGCCTGCCATTGATCCGCTTGGCATGCTGTTTTGGACCGACAAATCCATTGGGTTCCATTTCCTTTGGAGGAAGGGGGCCGGTAAAAAGAGTATCCTGGTTTCCAAGGAACCGGCAATTTTCAAAAAACAGCCGGTCTCCGTCTGCGTAAAGTGCTATGGCCTGTCCCACGTCATCTCCTTTTCCGGCGCTGTTTTCAAAGGTAAGATTCCTGGCAGTAAAATCATGAGTATCAATCAGGCCGGTATAGGTGCGGAAGGTGCCGCGCTTCATCCCGTCAGTCATGGTCATGCGTGCATAAAGGCCACAGGAGAGAATGGTGCTTTCTGCATCTTCTCCGATAAATGTTATATTTGGCATTGTTACGGCAAACTGTTCTTCATAAAATCCCTTGTGAACATAGAGGGTGTGTTCTCTGGCATGATCGGTTGGAAGGGAGCGGAGAGCCTCCTCAACGCTGTAAAAATCACCTGTGCCGTCTTTTGAAATGTGAATCATAATTAACCTCACTTTTGGTTATTGTATACAAAATGTATCTTATATATAAAATATATACGTTTTTTCGGATAATTGCAATGAAAATCATTGACTTTTTCTTAACGAAATGAGATAATAGTATCAAATTTGGATTTTATAAAAGGAGGATTTTTCTATGTCAACAAAAGCATATTATCCAATTAATGAAATTGGAAAAGGCAAACCGGGTTTTTCAACTACGCGTTCGATCATTGAAGCTCCGTTTTATGGAAACAATGTAATTAAAGTTAATACACTTCGAGAGGCATATGAATTAGCAAAGAATTCACCAGGAACCGTAGTAACGGATATGCCTGTATATAGGGGAGAGGAATTTGGTCTTGATTCGGATGCCAAGGTTCTCTTATTTAATGATGGTGCCATTACCGGACGTTATGCAACTGCAAGAAGAATTGCAGGAGAGCCAGGAGTAAATTGCGGAGCTTTGGACAAAGTGGTTATGGACGCAGTTTATGAGACCCGTTGGAGAACAATGTATCATGCAGAGGTTTATGCTGGTCTTGATCCTGAATTTATGGTGAAAGTACATCTTCTGATTCCAGAAGGCGAAGAAAATATTATGTATAACTGGATGCTGAACTTCCAGTATATGTCTGATGAATATGCAAAAATGTATAAAGCTTCCAAACCAGTCGGTGATGGAAAAGAAACAGATATCTTTATCTTCTCTGATCCCCAGTGGAACGGCTCTGATCGTCCTGGTGTTGATCTGTCCTGTTTAAGCGATCCTAAATGTTTATGTTATTTTAATACGGACCAGAACTGTGCGGCAATCCTGGGTATGAGATACTTCGGAGAGCATAAAAAAGGCACTCTTACTATGGTTTGGGCTCTTGCAAACCGCAATGGATACGCTTCCTGCCACGGCGGACAGAAAGAGTATAACTTAACCGATGGAACAAAATATGTTGCTTCTGTATTTGGTTTATCTGGTTCAGGAAAATCCACCATTACTCATGCAAAGCATGGCGGAAAATATGATGTTACGGTTCTGCATGATGATGCATTCATTATCAATACCGATACCTGCTCATCAGTGGCGATTGAACCCACATACTTTGATAAAACCCAGGATTATCCAACAGGCTGTGATGATAATAAATACCTTTTAACTGCCCAGAACTGTTCCTGTACTATGGATGAAGACGGAAAGATCCAGCTGGTAACAGAGGATATCAGAAACGGTAATGGACGTGCCATCAAGTCCAAGCTGTGGTCTCCAAACCGTGTGGATAAGATCAATGCACCAGTCAATGCCATATTCTGGATCATGAAGGATCCTACCATTCCACCTATCGTGAAACTAAAAGGTGCTTCCCTGGCATCTGTCATGGGTGCGACTCTTGCCACCAAGAGATCGTCAGCAGAGCGTCTTGCTCCAGGAGCAGATCCTAATGCTCTGGTTGTTGTGCCATATGCAAACCCATTCAGAACATATCCGCTGGCCAATGATTACGAAAAATTCAAAAAGCTGGTAGAAGAGAAGAACTTGGATTGTTACATTATTAACACTGGTGATTTCATGGGTAAGAAGGTTCAGCCAAAGGATACCTTGGGAATACTGGAAGCCATCGTGGACAAGACTGCGCAGTTTAAGCAGTGGGGACCATTTACTGATATTGAGATCTTTGAATGGGAAGGATTTGTTCCGGAGCTTGATAATACTGATTATGTGGAGCAGTTAAAGGC
>JAEWRS010000400.1 GCA_023398855.1 Bacillota bacterium | reverse complement strand
GGCGGAAACCCGAGTTCGATTCTCGGATAGGTCATAGGTAAGCACTGTATCTTCCTTATATTTACCAGGATTATACAGTGTTTTTTTATAATTTTAATTGCTTTGAAAAGAAATCCCTATAATCATTGCTCTTATGATACCGATTTATAGGGCAATTTTAAAGCTTCCGCATTTGTTACAGTCTCTTTTGATATTTTATCCGTTTCGTTACGGATTAGAGAAGACTGATAATCTCCATCTGCTGTATACTGAGCCGCAATATAAGGATGGCGGCTACTCTTAAAATGGTTTTCGCCTTGTTTCCAAAATACTGAATAAAAATGAAAGCGACCGTTGGCGTATTGGATCATCAGTACCTGGGGAAATTCATAAGTACCTGTCCAATCAATTACCAACGACCGCTTACATCAATCAAATTTCATTGATGCTAATTTTTAGCTTTTTCCCAGCTGGCCACTTCCGGCACAGACTGTTCAAAAGATGCTAAAGCCATATGAACTGTGCAGTGATTTTTTTTTGCAAAAATCTTACCACTCCCCTTTAAAAGTATCTACATTATCTTTATTTACTTCAACCTGTTTAATTTCTGTAACAGGAGCAACTGTTTCACCTTTTAAGAAATTAACTGCTGTTACAATAGCTACATGCCCTTCTTCAACTGCTGACATATAGGTAGTACCATCAATTAAACCAGCTTTAACTGCCTGTAGACCATCAATACTTCCGCCCAGACCGATAACTTTTACAGTATCTTTTAATCCTGCTTCTTTTAAAGCCTGTCCTGCCCCAGTTGCAGAGTTATCATCCTGACAGATTACAATATCAAACTCAGTTTTTTTCTGAATCATATCTTCTACTATTCTAAGTGCCTGTTCCTTTTCCCAGTTTGATGTCTGATTAAAAATAATTTTAATATCGCTGCCTTCCAATGCCTGCTCTAATCCTTTTTTTCTATTGATCTGTGGTGTTGTTCCCGGAACGCCTTCAATGAGAACTGCCTTTCCGCCTTTTTCACCTAACAACTGTTTAGCAAGTTCACCGGTTACTGCACCTGTATTTACTTCATTTTGTCCTACATAAGATACAAGACCATCATATTGTCCGTTTTCCTCCTCACCAATTGCATTGGTAAATGCAAGAATTGGAATATTAGATTCATTAGCAGATTTTACAATCTTCTCACCTGATCCTGAATCAACAGAGCATATTGCGATTAAATCCACACCTTTTACAATAAAATCTTCTGCCTGAGCAAGCTGTTTGGAAGCATCCCACTGTGCATCTGCATATTCAATCTTTACATTATTTTCTTTTGCAGCTGCATCAATTCCTTCTTTTGTAGCTACAAAATAACCTGTTGGGCCGGGAAGTAAAACTGCGATTTTATACTCGTCTTTTGTCCCACCGGCTGCCTCTGTTTCTTGGACCTCTGTAGCTGCTGTAGTCTCTTCTTTGGTTGGAGTTGGGGTAGAACAAGCAGTCATACCCGCCGCCATCACCACTGCCAATCCAAATGCTAATACTTTTTTCATTTTCTTCTTCATATTATTCTCTCCTTTTCTTTTTTGGGCTTAACTTGAAGCCATCTGCTTTTTACTAAATGAATCTGCTCCCACTGCGATTAATATAATTAATCCTTTAAATATATATTGAAAATACATATCTACACCAAGTAAGTTAAAACTATTATTAATCACGCTCATAAGCAGCACTCCAATGACTGTTTTCAGTACAGATCCTGATCCGCCTGCAACAGAAGTACCGCCAATTACTACTGATGCAATTGCATCCATATCATAACCATCTCCCGCTACCGGACTGGCCGTTCCCATTCTGCCTACCAGTACAATCCCGGCCAATGCCGCTAAAACTGCATTGATTACAAATACCTTTATTTTATAAGAGTCTACATTGATTCCATTTAATTTACTGGCTTCTTCATTGCCGCCAACAGAATAAACATATCTTCCAAATCGTGTTTTTGTAAGAATTACAAAAGCTATGGCAACCGCTGCTGCAAATATGATGACAGGAATGGGAATTCCAGCCACATATCCATTTCCGATGGTATCCAGTACCGGAATTGTTCTTGTAATTGGATAACCTCCGGTAAACATCAGCATGGCACCTTTTACTACACTTACCATTGCCATGGTTGCAATCAGGGAAGGTACATTAATTTTGGCAACTGCAATACCATTAATTAGTCCCACCACTGCACTGATTCCAAGAGCTGCCAAAACAGCGATTGCTACCGGAACTCCATTCCCCATTGTTATCAGTTTCATTGTTACCGCACCTGACAAAGCAGCTACCGCCCCAACGGAGATATCAAAGCTTCCTGATATAATTACAAATGTCATTCCTGTTGCGATAATGCCGATGATGGAAGACTGCCGTAACAGGTTTAAGATATTCTTTTGAGTTGCAAAGGCCGGAGTTGCAAATGAGATGACCACACACAGCAGAATAAAACCAATAACAACACCATATTCCCGAAAATTCATTTTTTTCAGTACACCCATTTTATTCTTCATATCACACATCTCCTCTATACATCAAATATCTCATCCATAATTTCCTGAACTGTAAGCTTGTCATTATTCAACTCACTAACAACCGTTCCATCTCTGACTACCAGTACCCGGTCTGCAACACGGATCACTTCCTCTAAATCGGATGAAATAAATATGACCCCTATTCCCTGTCCTGAGAATTCCTCTACAGTACGAAAAATGTCTTCCTTTGCCGCAATATCAATTCCTTTGGTAGGTTCGTCATAAATAATCAAATCCATATCCTGATTCAGCCATTTGGATACTACAACCTTCTGTTGATTGCCGCCGCTTAAGTTTTTTACCTTCTGTTTTACATTGCTGATCTTAATGCCCAGTTTCTTTACTGCAAATTCAGCGAATTCTATTTCTTTCCCTTTATTCAGGAAGCCTGACGTCTTAAACTTTCCAACCTGGACAGCCGTAGAATTTTTATAGATTTCCTGTCCCAGTATCAGGCCAAGATGTTTTCTGTCTTCCGGAATGAAACCGATTTTATGGTGAATCGCCTGCTTAGGTGATCTTATCTTTACAACTGTTCCATTTCTTAAAATTTCACCCCGGTCACAATGGTCCACTCCATAAATCAGATTAATGATCTCCGTTCGTTTAGAACCGACCAGGCCGGCAATTCCTACCACTTCCCCTTTATGAACTTTAAAGGACACATCTTTTACCACATTTCCCCGACCAAGATTTCTGACTTCCAAAACTGGTTCGCTTGTATAATCTGCATGAAAGGTCTGTTTTTTTCCTGCAATATTGCTGCTGTCAATGCCAGTCATCAACTGAGTGATTTTTTCTTTTGTAAGATCCTTTACATCATAGCTTCCCACCATAATGCCATTTCTCATAATGCTGGCGCTACCACAATTTATAAAAATCTCATCTAAGATATGTGATATATAAATAATACTTTTCCCAACTTCTTTTAGCTTTGCAATAATTCCAAAAAGGCTTGCTTTCTCATTATTAGTAAGTGAAGTTGTAGGCTCATCCATAATAATGATCTCAGTATCACAGGATACTGCTTTCATAATCTCTACCATCTGCTGCCTGGCAATGCTCAGCTTTGACACAATCGCATTTGCAGGAATATCAAATGAAAAACGCCGGCAAATATCTTCATATTCTTTTCTCATCTCCTCTTTTTTTAAAAAGACACCGGATGTCACTTCCCTGCCAAGAAAGATATTGTCAATTACCGATAGTGTAGGTACTAGACTTAGTTCCTGATAGATCACACTAATGCCTGATTGTTTTGAATGATAACTGTCCTTAAAATTTATCTTATCTCCTCTTAAGTAAATATCACCTTTGGATGGAGCATGAACACCGCCCACTATTTTTATCAATGTAGATTTTCCTGCACCATTCGCGCCTAAAAGAGCTCTGACTTCCCCCTTTTCCAGTGAAAAATCAATATCATTCAACACCTTTACACTTCCAAAATCTTTATATATGTGCTTCATCTCTAATATCCGCTTCATTGCATTTCACCCCTGCTTCCAAAGCAATGATAGACTGCCTCAATATTTTCTTCCGGTGCCGATAGGATATTCCAGGATAACACAAATCCTTTAATATTTGTTTGAGACAGAGTATTAATTGTATCTTTTATATATTCCGGATCTGCCTGTACAACATCCTTAATTCTGTTGACCTCGATCCCGCAATATACCGGTATATCCATTCGTTCCATAATCTCCAGTTCTGATTTCACAAAATCAAGATCAAACTGGTTCTCCCCGCTTGGCCTAATTCCAATCAGCTCATTAAACTCTCTCCTTACCGTATGAGTATCAAAGCTGGTGGTGCCAGACAGGAAGCTGTCATATTCAAATGGAAGTCCTGCCGGAGCACTAGTAATCCGATACATCATAGGTTTCATAAAATCTGTTAATCCTTTGAGTCTTGACAGATCCTGTCCGGTAAAATGTGTTAAAAAAGGTGATAACACATCCATGCCGATCTTCAGCCCCTGCCCCCGGAAGTAACCGGTAATTTCTTTTAACGAATCATAGATAAAATCTGCTTTGCAGTCAAAAAATTTTTTCCAGATGGGATTATCAAACCCATATCTTCCAGCTTCATAAGATAAGCATTTTAACGGGTGTCTGTCATAACCTTCCAGTCCATCAACAACTTTATCCATCTCCATACGTAATTCATCGGCATCCAGTTGTCTTTCCTCATACTTCTTCATACATTCAGGACAGAAGCAGCTAAACACTCCGGTAATTTTATTGGAAAAGGAAGAATACCTGATTTTATCTAAAAATATTCCATCAAAGCCTACTTTACTAAAATGTTTTTCATAAATATGTTTTACACTTTCTCTGTTTTGCTTTACATTAGGGCAATAAAACTCAAAATTTTCTCCGTCATTCAGCCGATAACTTTTTACTTCTTCCCCCCGGAAATCCTGCAGGAAACTTACCGGTTCCAGCAATCCTGTCTCTGAAAAAACCGGCATCCATAAATATAATTCTGCCTGATACATATGTATCATTATTTTTATTTTTTTATATAGCTCCTCATCAGCAAACCATCCGATAATTACCTTTGTCACCCTTATATTTTCCAGTATTGGTTTTAATTTGCTTTCCACTTCTTCATAAGTAGTCTCTTTATTCAAATATCCTCCGGTAAATACCTGCAGGACAATTTCTTTCCTCTTATCCAGCAGCCGCTGTGCTAACTTTATCCCTCCAAAGGATGGCTTATTCTTCTGAATATAAAACTGAATATCCTGATCAGGAATTAATTTTCTGATTTCCGACTTAAGCATCTCTTGATAAACCTTACTTTTTAATACGCCGCCTGAAAAAACGATCTTTGGAGACTTTGATAAATCCAGTTGTTTTACCATACCCACAACCTGATCAGCCAATTGTTTGGCTCCATCTTTTAAAATTTCAATGGATAATTCTTCCTGCTCTTCGGCTGCTTTTACAACTTCATAAGCTAAGCCCGCAATTTTATAACTATCTTTAATTTCCGTCACTGTATATGGAAGTTCTGTATATCTTTCCGCCTGGAAATAGCCTCTGACCCGTTCAAATACAGGTGCATATGGGTAACAGTTATCACAATAAAGAAGAGTTCTCTTTAATATCTCGCATCCAATCCAATAGCCGGATCCAATATCACTGAAATGATATCCCCAACCTCCCGAACGTCTGACCTCCCCCTGTTTATCTATCCCCATTACGATTGAACCGGTTCCTGCAATCACTACAACTCCCGGTTCCAGTGTTTGAGCATAAAATGCCGGTACACCGTCGTTACATAAATGAACATTGTTTTTTGTAAATCCCAGATTCAAAATCTGATCAAGAATCATCTGATAATCTTTATCAGAATCACATCCTGACATTCCAAATACTCCCATTAAAATATCATCAGGGATAATTTGATATTCCTCTTTTAGCCGATCAATCCCTGCCTTTAGCTGGTCATAGGATTTTTCCCTTCCAACCGACTTGATACTAGTTGATCCAGTTGTAAAAATATCTATCATATTACCTTGTAAATCACTGATATAAAATTCTGTTTTGGTTCCTCCCCCATCTACTGACAATAAATATTTCATCTTATCAACCTCGTTTTTTATTTGATAATGAATAGGCAGAAGTACTCTCCCTGATGCACATGCTGATTACACCCTGAATACTGCTCTTACTCAAATCAGCCTCATTTACAATGAATGGAACGTTGCTCTCATCCAACCAGTCGGACAGTTCCCGCTGTATCTTTCGACAATCATGTTCTGTAAGACAGCTATGCTTCATCACGATGATTTCAGGATTCAAAACACAAATAACACTTAATAGGCCTTCCGTGATCGTCCGAATCAGCATATCTTTATACATCTCTTGCTCTGGCAGTCCCAATGATTGTTCAATTGCCTCACTGATCAATGATATTTGTGTTTCAAAGTTTCCTTTATACCTGCTTTCTTTTCCTTTTATAGGAAAATGCTGCTTCACCGGTATGTAACCTAACTCTCCGGCAAAATTACTGAAACCTTTAAATAATGACCGGTTAATGATAAATCCAGATCCAATTCCCTGATCCAGATAAATCAATGCCATGTTTCTGACTTTATTATTCTGATACTCTGTAGTATAAATTCCTAACGTAGTCAGCTTAATATCATTCTCAAGCAGAACCGGAAGCTGGTATTTATCCGATAAAATACCCGAAATATCTTTCCCCTCCCAGGAAGGGATATTGGGAATATTAGTAATGGTACATTCCTTTACAACTCCGGGAACACCAATACCTATGGCTTTTATCTTATGATCACCACACTTTTCAATGAGGCCGTCCAGCGCAGCATAGGTATCTTCCATGATCTCTTCATAGACATCCACCCTGGCACGAAATTCCTGCTCGTAAATTAATCCACCTATGGAATCAGAAATGGCTCCAATATAATGATTCTTATAATAATAAAGCCCGATATAAAAATTTGACTCATGATTAATTTCAAAGGACGCTGCTCTCCTGCCGCCGGTGGATTCGCTGGCTCCGCTGACTCTTACCTTACCTTCTTGAATCAGTGCAGCTACTGTTTTATTTACTGTTACCAGACTTAATTGTGATCGTTTCGCTATTTCCGGTTTTGTGATTGGACCATTTCCACGAATAATTCCTTCTACCACATCTTTATTTAATAATTTTATTACACTTGGTTTTCCAACCATCTCAGCCATAATTTAAACCACCTCACACTTACTTTATAAACTTTATTAATTAAGTTACTCTAATTATAGCTGTTTATGTTATTATTGTCAATCTCATATCTGAATTTTGTATATTATTCTCAAAATATTAGCGCTATTTTTATGCATTTTTTACAATTTAGCAAATGGAATATCAAGGTCATACCTGTGCCGATTTTTGCCCATAGAGCTTTATTGCAGAAAAAGGATATGATACGAAAAAAAATCAAAATCAGACCGGGGAACTTTATGGAACGGAGGAAGACGCTACGGTAAGCTGCCAGACCGTCCTTCCATTCTGCCACAGACGCACATACACGGTCCTGCATTTCCGGTACCTGGCAAACAGCCGGGCAGCCTCCCGCTCATCGGCATATACCTTCCAGCAGCCGGTACATTTGCTGTTCTTTCCCTCATTTTGGATAAACCCCACCACATCTTCCAGAGGATAGCCCAGAAATACCCCGATTTCATGGGGAAATCCCCCTTCCTGATTCAAACGCTCCTTCAGCCTGTTAAGAGCGCCCTCCACCTCCATTTGCTCATAGCCGTAGGCCTTTAAAAACCTGCCTACTTCCGGCCGGCTTAAATCCGCCTGCAGATGGGATCTCCGATAGACATAGATCAGCGCCTTATTTCTTCGCCTGCATAGCACCTGAAGAGAGATGCCTTTCCCTTTTAGCTGGCTGTTTAAGACTGCCAACTGGTTTTCCAGTTCCTGTTCCGAGGAAAAGGTATGGTTAAACAGGCTTGCTGTCTTAAGGGATGCCAGTGTGGGAGAACAATATTCAATTAAATTCTTTTCAAGCAGCATATCCGTACCTCCGCCTGTTTTCCTGCTCCATGGAGATTCTTTTTGCAGAAAAATTTTTGTTATGATTATTATAAGCAGCATCAGCTTGGATACTTTTCCAATTTTTGTCAGAATTTCTTCATTTCTTTCATACATTTTTTATAACCAGGTCAAAATTCCTTCACATTTATCCTGTATCATAATAATATAAACATAAGAGATCAGGAAAAAGCGGTCAGAGTGCTTACATACATGTTTTTACTAAGTCGGCAGAGTTGCCCTGAAAGGCTTCTTTGCCGGCTCAACCTAATGATTCGGCCGGGATTACCGGTTTTATATTCCATACAAAGGAATTCCATATAAAAAAAGAGACTGCCTTATCACATCATGGATTGGGCAGTCTCTCTTTTTTTTCTAATAAGTCTATATAATTTTTGGAATGGATATATGATTTAAATAAATAAATGCAGAAAAGCTCTGCTGTTTATTTATTGTCCTGCTTCTACAATACCCAGTGAAGTATCTCCCTCTCTTGCTTTTTCCATAAGCAAGGAAGCCATTTTCTGAAAATTGCCGCCTGAAGTAGAAGCTCCGCTCACTGTATCAATTCCTTTATCGCTTTGGACCGCCAGGAAGCTGGCTGCATAAGCGCGGGTATAACGGTTGGGGTAGGTTCCCTTTTCCTCATTCATCATGCGCATATATGGAATATCCCAGGATTTTATGAACCCGCTGGCATTTCTGGCATTGTATTCAACGGTTACGATTTTGCCGTCGCTGACCCGGATGGTAACAAATTCCTTCCAGCCTTTGTTGTAATCCGACATCTCCACCGAATAAAAGCCATCCTCCATCCTGCTCTCCTGTTTTTTACAGCCGCTTAGGAGTAACATCACAAGAAGGAGCAGGAAAATCATGAAATAGCGTTTTCTTTTATTCATTCAGCATCTCTCCCTTCGGAACCGGTACGCAGACGAAAACGTCCGGACATTTCTTCAAGGCTTTGGGCCTGCTTTGCTAAATCCCCGCTTAAGGAAGCCACATCACTGCTTGATTCAAGGTTCTGGCGGGCCAGCTGGGAAATCCGTGCTATGTCTGAAGACGCATTTTCCAGGCTGGACTTCTCATTTCCTACCAGCCTTGCTAAGTCCTCCGTAATCTCATAGGTCTGCCTTGATATATCCGTCAGCTCGTTTAAGAAGCTGGCTGTTAAATTGGCATACCGGGAGCCCTCTTCCACAGCTCTCTGGGAATTTCCAATCATTTCGGCCGTGCGCTTGGAAGATTCCGCGCTTTTTTCAGCAAGGTCACGGATTTCATTTGCCACTACAGCAAAACCTTTCCCAGTCTCGCCTGCATGGGCGGCTTCAACACTTGCATTAAGGGCAAGCAGGTTTGTCTGGAAGGCTATTTCTTCAAGGAATTTAGTGATCTTTGTTATTTCAGAAGCATTGTGGCTGATATTTTTCATGGCCTGAAGGGTATTTTCCATGTGTTCATCACCCATGGACAGCTTTTCCATGGACTGTTCCATAAGCTCCCGGGCGGTTCTTGCATGATCATCCACAATAACGATGTCTTTGGATATGGAGTCGGTCTCCTCTAAAAGCCTGTCAATAGCCGACGACTGATGAGCCGAGGATTCGTTCATAAACCGGGCGCTTTGAGACACTCCCTGGGCTGCACGGTTTAAGGTCTCTGCCGTCTGCTGCAAGTCCTGGATCAGCTGATTGAGGAAATCAGTTATGTTTTGTATGGAGTCTTTCATAATCACAAAATCTCCTGCAAACTGATTGCTGACGCTCACATCTAAATTTCCGGCAGAAAGCTGTTCCAGGGCATTTTGAAGCTGGGAAATATATCCGCTCACCTTTTCAATCGTATCCTTTAAGGAATCTGAGAGAGTCTGGGCCTCGTCGTTTGTCATCATTACTTCCACCGGGCTTGTGAGATCTCCCTGGGCCAGCCTTTGTATCCGTTCTGTTACGCTCCCCAATGACTTTGCTATCTTTCCAGAAAAACGGGCAATAAACAGGATTGCAAGAAGTGTAAGGGTAATAATAATTCCTATATTGATCATTACTGCGGACTTAACAATGCCGGTAAAATCTGATTTAGGGGTCATAATGGCCAAATACCAGTTAGCTCCCCGTACCGGTGCATAAACCACAAGGGTATCCTTTCCATCCATGGACACGGAAGCCGATCCGATTCTTCCTGTTTTCATTGCATCGAAAACTTCCAGAATCTTTGGATGATCCTTGTACAGAGAATATACATTTTCACCACTCTTAATAATGCCGGTATCAGGATAGGCAACCACCTGGCCGCTTTCGTTTATAATAAACGCATGGCCGCTGTAGCCGATATGTATGCTGCTGATCACATCGTCAAGCATGTCATATTTATAGCTTCCCACCAGGTAATAAGTGTTCTGCTTGTCAGTGGAAATAGGTGTTCCCACGGATACCTCAAGTCCGTTTTCTCCTTCAAAAGTATCCCCAATGACTATGTTCTGGGTTTCCTCCATCATACGGTGCAAGTCTCTGCCGGAAATGTCTTCAGGACTGTTTCCATAGCCGGTGTATCGTTTGCCATCCTGGGTGTATAGAGCCAGCCACACAAATTCTATGCCCGAAGCAGCTTTATTGAGAACCTGACGCTTTTGTTCCAGAGATGCTTCCTCTGATAACAGTTCCTGGTTTTCTCCGATCAACAATATGCGGTCTGCCATAATATGCAGACTGCTTTCAACGCTTTTTGATGCAGTTTTTGCAAATGGGATAAGGGTTTCCATTAATGTGGCATTAGTCAGAGACATGGCAGAAACAGATAATACAACGGTTGTCACTGCAGAAATGATTAATGTGACAATTAATGTGTTTAAAATGATTTTCTGCCGAATTCCTTTTAAATTCATATATCCTCCTTTGTAATATTACATAAGTAATTAAACACTTAAAAATAATATAACCGATTTCGAGTAAAAAACAATAGTTTTGTGGAAATAAAAGCGAATATTGGTAAAAATTGTCATAAACTGTCGAAATAGTATGAATGGCTCAAATGACTGGTCCGCTGCCTGTCAGTAACTTTCCATTTTTTAGGACATATTATAAATAAGAAATACGTATTTCTACAATATGTTAAAAGGGGGCATTTTCATGGCTAACTATAAACCGATAGCAAAAACAATTTCATCTACTTCTGCAATTTCAGGAGTAATGGTTCCCGCTGATCTTTCTACAACAAGCTGGGGATTACTTTTATTAAGAGGTTCCGCATTATTTAACAACACAATTTTAAAAAGCGGTGCCGTAGCGGTATGGGAAAGTACTAAACCAACCACTGGGGCTCCAAGCCGGCAGACATTTACAGATGCTAATGCAAACTATGGCATCACCTGCAGAGCAGGAGTACGGCTGATCGTAAAATTCTATGCTCACTAATTAATAAATAAGGCGCCTCAAAGCCCAAAATCCTACAGCACGCTCGCCAAATACGGACCAGCCAAAGTAATATGATGATAACAGGCATGTATGGGATTTGAAAAGGAACCTTTGAGGCGCCTTTTCATCAATAAAAATTATTTATCACAAAGGAGGGGAGAACTATTGCCAAAAGTAACCTTCACAGGCTGTCAGATCATTTGTACCAGAATCGTGACAGCAGATATTACCCTGTCAAATAATTCGTATCTATTGATCACGGGAACTGTATACAGCCCCACCGGAAAACCTTTGTCAAATGCTGCCGTTGAAATACGATTGGTAGATGATTCCAGGATTCCTGCAGAAGAAACCTGCTTAGGCGTGACTTTTACTCTTCATGATGGTTCTTATGGAATATCACTTCCCAGAATTGGTGAAAAGAAATATAAATTAATTGCTTATTCGCCCGCATAAACAGGAACAACGTATAACCAACGAGCAGGGAGGTTGTAATGAAAGCTTATAAAACAATAGATGGATATCATGTCTATGGGATAAAGAAAGAAAAGGAACTGCTCTTTTTAGCCGACCAAAGCAATTATAAAAAGGATATTGATAAACTGCTGGATAACTTAGAGGGGTTAAATTTTGACTCCCTGATTCTGTTATTTGGAATTGATACAGGGGCATACCTTCCCCATGTAAAAAATGTGATTTGTGATAGAAACAAGGTGATTATTTTTGAACCAAACCTCGAAATACTGAAAAAAAACAGTTCTGGATTGGGAGATAATATTATTCTTGTTCCTTATGAAGAAAACCAGGTCAGACAAATCTTTAACAGCTTCATTCATTTTAAAAATATTAATAACATCTTCTTTCACGCATTTGGCAACTACCAAAGCATTTATAAGGAAGAATACCAGCGATTGACCGAGCTGCTGGATTGGTCCATCATTAATGCAGCTTCCCAGGTTGATCTTGCAAAGCGCTTTAAAAAAGTTTTTATTCAGAATATGATTGCTAATATGAAGGCACTGGACTTATCCACACCGATCCACCGCTGCAGATTTTCCAACTTAAATGTACCGGCTCTGGTGGTATCTGGGGGGCCTTCCCTGGACAGCAACCTAAAAGATATGCTTGACCAAAAGGAGCTGCTTGACCAGTATTTTATCATCACCGGAAGCAGGACAGTGGAAGCTTTGACGAAAAACGGGATTATTCCTGATATGATCGTATCCGTGGACCCTGTTGATGCAAACTTTGATATGATGAAGAACAGCCTGGATCTTTCGGTCCCCCTTGCATTTTACGAATACAGCAACAGGTATTTAGTAAGGGAATATAAAGGAGAAAAAGTCTTCATCTCTCTCCTGTTCTCCCACACAGTGGAGGGCTTTGAACAATACCAGGCAGTGTACTGCGGAGGCTCCGTTGCCCACGCCTGTATTGATATTGCAAACATGATGGGCTGCTCTCCCATTATATTCCTTGGTCAGGATTTTGCCCACACTTATCGCAAACACCACGCGGACAGTGCGGTCTTTGATTACGATAAAAGCCTGGCATACCGTGCCACAACCCTAGTAAAGGATGTTTACGGAAAACCGGTGGGTACAACGGTCACCCTGGAGCATTACCGAAAAAGGCTGGAACACTACATCACCATTTACAAGGACCAGAAGCGGATCCGGTTTATTAATTGTTCCTATGGAGCCGAAATAGCGGGCGCGCCACATAAGGAACTTTTGGAGGTATTTAAG
>JAEWRS010000396.1 GCA_023398855.1 Bacillota bacterium | reverse complement strand
GTTTGGTTCGTATACAATTTCTTGTATTCGTTCTGAATTTTCTCGTTCAAAGCCATCAAACAATGGCTTGTTTTATTAGAATTTTCAGGGTTTTACATACTGTTCAATCTTCTGTTTTCAAAGTGCTTTGTACATTGCTTCCTACTTTATCGGCAACTCATTTACTATATCATGTGGCCGTTTTTTTGTCAACAACTTTTTTACTTTTTTCAACTTGTTTCAATTGCTTGCCGCTGCAGTTCTTTCTCGCACCGGGTCTTTAATATAACATGTCCTTTTCATATTGTCAAGGGAATTTGTGCCACTTGTTCATACAATTTTTCCAATGATTTGACTACCACTATATATGCGTATTTTTCCTTAATTTCTCTATATTTTGTGGTGAATAAAACGGTCTGCGCGCAAAGGCCGCCTTTGCCTTGCCCGCAGACTTATTTTAATTGAACATATGATAGCTACAATTTCTTTCTTATATGAACCTGCGCAATACCCCTAAGACCATGAGATTCAGGAAATTATGACTATATATAAATGACAACCATTTACTGTCTTCAATCTGCCGGGACAGTATAAGGCCCCACTCTGTCCCAGAAAAAGCAGTGATCAGTAAGCAGGCAATCCATAAAAACACTAATCCCTCCAGGCCTCCCAGCAGGGCCCCGGCAATCTTGTTGATTCCCGATAGAATAGGAAGCCTGGCAATGATATCCAGCCATTTCATAACCAGTTTTGAAAATAGATAGATCGCCGCAAAGAGAAGGACAAATCCTGCAGAATTAAGGATCATATCTGCCAGATAGCCTCCAATATAATCGGTAAACGCCTGCACCCCCAGCATCTGGTATACTTCACTGTTATTGTTTTCGATAAGAGCTTTTTTAACACTTTGGGGCAGCTTAAGGCTTTCAATCACCGTGCGTTGGACGGAAGGAGTGTCCGTAGGTTCTCCCAGCGAATCCCCCTCCAGCTCCAGGCCCATGGATTTTTGCATGTTTTTTGAAATGGTTTGCTGAAGATTTGTATTTTCCTTTAAATATCCTGTTACAGTGGGCAAGGATACCCGGACAATAGACAGGGATAGAACCACTGCCAACATTGATACAACTAAACGGATAAATCCTCTGTGATGTCCATAAAGAACCATTCCCAGCAGGTAGATTCCAGCCACTGCAGATAGCCAGTTCTCCATATAAAACTTCGTCATAATCTGCCTCCTAATGAATCAACTGGATATGCATGCATATCCAGTTGATTCATAAATACAAGGCTGAAAGGCCTTCTTCTTTCAACCCTCTACTCCAAATACCAGTCGGCTAATAGCGGATGCCACTCCATTTTCATCATTCGTGTCTGTTATGTAATCAGCTGCCCCACGCAGCTCTTTACTTCCATTTTTCATTGCCACCCCTGTTCCGGCCTTTTGAATCATGGAAAAATCATTTTCTCCATCACCTATAGCCATGGTCTGCTTCCCGCTGATTCCCAGATGAGAAGCCAGTCTTAGGAGAGCATCTCCCTTTGTCGCCCCCAATGCATTGATTTCCAGATTATTGGGTATGGAGGAAGTAACTAAAATATCCCCTCGTTTCTCCAATTCAGCCCTTAGTCTGGCACGTTCTTCCATGTCAGGGAAGAACAAATTAATCTTCTCAGCAGGCTTACCGCTTTTCTTCACAAATTCAATAATATCAGGATGGACATCCCTGGTCTGGTATACCATTTCCTGTAATTCTGTGGACAGACCATATTCAGTCAGATGATCATAAAAGCGAGGTTCCGTTATTCCGCGTCTGTCAATATAGGGATCATACATAACACGGTAGTAATCCACCAGGTTCAATAGCTCCAGCGCCAGCTCCCAAGACAGCAACTGAGTGTCAATGAGCACGTTTTCCTCCATATCCTCGATGACTGCCCCATTGGTAGTAATCGCATATCGGATTCCGGAAATATTTCTGATTTCCTCAGGTATGCCATGTACGGTCCGGCCGGTGCATGGAACGATCCAGATCCCATGTTGAATGCACTGGATAAGCGCATGGCGGTTGGTGTCAGATAAATGCTTTTTACTATCCAGCAGAGTTCCATCTAAATCAATTGCAATAAGTTTAATATCCAAATTTAGTACCTCAGTTTAATAAATAAAATGTTCTTCTTTTAATACAAGAAGACCGTCTTTATCATATTTCGTAGAAAATAAACCTTTGATCCGCTTTCCAAGGGAAGGCTTTTCAGCACGGTCAGCCGCTTCCTCGATCAGACTTTCTGCATTTGCCCGGTTAAGAGGTAGTCCGTCTTCTTCCATGATCTCAATTCTCTCATACAATGCCAGCATGCTTTTGCCGGTGATGCTGCAGTCAATCTCATTGGCATAACGGCAGGCATATTGAGCGAATTCATCCATATCCATTTCCTCTCCCTGAAACCCGGGGCCTTCCTCGTCCCGGACAGAGGGACGGAATTCTTCCTCCTCTTCGTAGAAGTCATCATCCTCGCAAACACCATCTTCATAGATACTGTCTTCCCCGGAATTGTCTCCCACCCAGGAATCGTATTCATAAAGGTTCTCCTGGTTTGATTCAAAGGATTTGCCCTTCCGTTCTTCTTCCTTAAGGGCCGGGGGGAAAGGTTTGTAGACTGCCTTATTGGCTTTCACAGGTCTTTCCTCCCCTATAGGCTCGCTTACACTGAGAACCGGAGCTTCTTCTCCAGTCCCGATGCACTCAAATTTACTGGCAAGTACAGGATGCTCCCTGTGCAGAGTTTCCATTTGCTTAGGATTATCAATGAGCACCACTATCATTCCGCTGGTATCCCTATCCATTAATTCATTTAATTCAGTCAGGGCTTCTAAAGAAAGATCACCAGCCTCCTCGATAATAAGGTCCTTTCCGGCCAGCCTGTCTGCAGAAGCTGATACCCCCCGCTTTGACAATTTGGATCCGTTGATCTTTGCCACCGGGTTCTTTACTCCACTTTCATTGTGGATTTGCTTTAAGGCTTCCACAGCCATTTGCAGTCCTTTTTCAGGGGTTTTCGCTTCTATCATGAGATGATTCTGAACCGGTGCTTCCTCTGAATCATCTTCTTCCCCTTCATTCAGGTCTTCAAACTCCAGGTTTTCCTCATCGCTAAAATTCCCGTAGTCCTGATCCCAATTGGAATCGTCCTCCCCTGATGCCTGGTCAAAGGAGGCGAAGGACGGATCTGAAGCCTCTTCCTGCTCATAATAGGCTTCTTCCTCCTGAGGTCCGAAATCTTTAAAACCTTCGGTTGTTATGGCAGAGAGTTGTCCGGCAGCATCATCCTCATATCCGATTTCTCCGTAATACTGCTCTTCCATTCCAGGTCCCTCTGGTTCTTCTTCCTCAAAAACTGGTCCTGGTTTGGGAAAAAGAGAGTCTTCATCTTCCGGCATATAATTGCCTCTGGTCCCTGGCATTGCAATTATGGGGCTGCCCACTCTCCGGATATCTTCCAGCACTCTGGTATGTTCCAGTCCGGGTTCTTCCTGAATCATAGGTTCTTCATAAGAAATCCTGGACATTTCTCTGGCCAGATTTTCTTGTACCGCAGCATCCTGAAGCCTTTCGTCCAGATTATCCTCCACAGGATTCTCTTCATACATCATGATCGGCTCTGATTCTTCTTCATAATATTCTTCTTCCGGCCCGGGGGTCTGATTCGGCCTTTTTCCTGCGCTATATTCCTGTTCCACAGCCCGAAGCTTAGCCTCGTATTTCTCACGGTTCTCCACCAGATCCATCTGGTAGTTAGTAAGCGGTGCATACTGTATTTTTAAATCCATTGCCTTGTCCACATATTTTCCAAGTCCAAACATCAGCATGATCCGGTCACAGGTTTCCACACAGCGGTCGGGCATGCCTGCCAGACTGTATAGTTCTGCCAACTCATACAGCCACTTTTCATCCAGCTCCACGCTGGTATAGGATTCCAGCGAATGAATGAGCTGCTGCGCCGGTGCTCCTTTTGCTTTTAAGATCATATAACGAAGAAGCTGCTGTCTTGGATCGTCAGATGCCAGGTCACCAAATTCCTTATAATAGGCTTCTGCCTCTTCAATATTTCCTTCTTTGATCGCCAGCTCTGCCAGCTTATAAAGCAGGCGTTTCCCAATGGGGGCGCGTTCGAAGGCCTGGAGAAGGATATCCTTGGCCTCCTGGTAATCCTCACTTTTCTCATAAACCATGGCAACCATGGATAGCAGATTGGTATTGCGGACTCTCTTCCAGTCTATTGTATCGGCTATCTTCATAGCCGTCTCATAGTCGTTTTTGCCGACCAGCTTTTTAATCTGTTCAACCTTTATATTAAACTCGTACTTATCCATTATTTGTCTCCTAATGAATCAAGCGGATATGTATTCATATCCAACTGATACAATATTCAAGGCTGAAAGATTAGTTTCTTTCAACCTGCATCTCCTAACAAGGCGAATGAGTTACAGTTCCACCCGGCCTTCCAGGGCCCGTAACAATGTCACCTCATCTATGTACTCTAAGTCTCCTCCAACGGGAAC
>JAEWRS010000359.1 GCA_023398855.1 Bacillota bacterium | reverse complement strand
GTTAAAATATTGATCAACACCGCATAGATCGAATATTCCCAGAAGATTGCGCTTGGAAAATAAATGTCATTGATGTCCATGAAGCCGGAATAAACCCGTTCATAAATCCGGCTATGGTGCTGCTTGTTCATAAGACAAGGCTCCAGCAAGACCACATCCAGAAAGGCAGAATCATAGAAACTGGACAGCGGCTCCATATTAAACATATAAATGAACCGGGAGCCACTGGCAGCCGGAAGTATCTCATGGATGGAATAGCGTGGGACAAAGAGGATGTCGCCGGGCTGTAAGGTGAAAGACTTTTTGTTGATGATAACGGTATATTCATTTTCCACAGGTATGAGAATTTCCAGTGCACTGTGCTGATGGGGGGCGTAGCCTTCTGTCTGAATGTTGTGCCAGATACGGATATTGGAATCAAGGGAATATTCAACCTTTTCTAACAGACCTTCCACTTTTCTGCCTTGGAAAGCACGGTCGTCAGGGCGCTGATAGTATACGGACTTAGCCATATGGGTGTCTTCCTTTCCATCAGATATCTATTTTTTGCCTTTTTTAAAATAAGTAATGAGCTGTTCTAGCTTGTGTGAATTTATTGTATTATAAATGCAAGGGGAAATCAAGAAATAATTGGAAGGATAAATAGAGGCATTAATCTGGAAATAGAGTGAATAATAAAGGGAAGGAAAACAATTTTTGGTATTTTAACTGTAAAGGTAAGAGGTGGAAATATGAAATCAATTTGGACAGAAACTGCCAGAATCCCCGGGCGGAATCCTTTAAACGGGAACAAACGGACAGAGGTTGTGGTTATAGGAGCAGGAATGGCAGGTTTACTCACTGCTTTTTATTTACAAAGGCATGGACTGCATGTGGTGGTGCTGGAAGCAAACCGTATCGGCAGCGGACAAACCGGATTTACAACGGCAAAGATTACCTCACAGCATAACCTGATATATGACAAGCTGGAAAGGACAGTTGGGGAGGAAACGGCAAGGCTGTATGGAAAGGCAAACCAAATGGCAGTAGAGGAGTATGGCAGGCTGATCAAACGCTATTCCATACAATGTCATTATGAGCCAATGGATGCATATCTGTACTCGGTTCAGGAATCAGAGGTGCTTTCCAGAGAGGCGGAGTGTGCCGCCAGACTTGGACTTCCAGCCTCGTTTGTCAGAGAGACAGGACTGCCCTTTTCAGTCCATGGGGCTGTGCGCTTTCAAGGGCAGGCGCAGTTTAATCCTTTGGAGTTTTTAAGAGATATTTCTGCGGGGATAACAGTTTTTGAACGGACAAGGGTCATTAAGGTTCAGGGAAATGAGGTGATGACTGACAAAGGAGTGGTGAAAGCCGAAAAGGTGGTGTTTGCATCCCATTATCCCTTTGTGAATGTACCGGGGTTTTATTTTGTGAAAATGTATCAGGAAAAAAGCTATGTCATGGAGCTTGAGCCGGTAGAGGATTTAAAAGGCATGTATCTTGGAATTGATGAGAGAGGATATTCCTTCCGGAATGTGGGAGATAAACTTCTCTTGGGATATGGAAGCCACAGAACCGGAAAGGCGCCTAAGGAAAGTCCTTTTTCCGTTATGAGGCGGGCAGGAGAACACCTGTTTCCGGAAGCCAGGGAGATCAGAAGGTGGACAGCCCAGGATTGTATAACTTTAGATGGAATCCCTTATATCGGACAGTATTCTTCCTTAAGGCCGGATTGGTATGTTGCAACAGGCTTTGGAAAATGGGGAATGAGCACTTCCATGGTTGCAGCCAAGATCTTGAGCGCTCAGATCACAGGCAGGAAGACACCTTATGACGGGGTCTTTTCCCCCAAAAGGCATCATATGAAGGCTGCCGCAGCAACTCTTGTTTCTCATGGACTGGAATCGGCAAAGGGGCTTTCAGCCGGAGCCCTGCCGGGAGCTATTAACTGCCCTCACTTGGGCTGCCGCATGGTTTGGAACCGGTACGATAAGCGATGGGAATGTCCATGCCACGGTTCTTCCTTCGAAATTAATGGAAAAATTTCAGCAGGCCCTGCACAACAGAGTATTCCTTTCATAGATTGATATTAGAATCTTTCAATATCGAAAGGAGTCACACATCCTATGGATTGTTATACAAAGCAATGGTGTCCCGGCTGCATGACTGGCACAGGTTCAACTGGCTGGGAATCCGTCAGAGGGCTTGATATGTCAGAAAGCCCTGGCACCGTGATCCGTCCCGACATGCCTCTGGGCTCAGGTCCGGCAAAAACCGCAGAAACTTCGGATTCTCCCGTACTTATGACACAACAGGGAATGTCTGCTGGTCCCTGCCCATGGATGCCGCCTAAAAAAAACAAATGCTCGGACACGAAAAGCGAAACCGCTCCTGGTTGCATGAGATGTCCGGAAATGCCTGTTTGTCCAATGCCAGTTAAATGCCGGGAAATGCCGCCCTGCCCAATGCCGCCTAAGTGTCCGGAAAAGGTAAAGGAAGCGGTTACAATGAAATGTCCGCCGCCTTGCCCAATGC
>JAEWRS010000159.1 GCA_023398855.1 Bacillota bacterium | reverse complement strand
ACCATTGCCAGGAACACCGTTAGCATGACGGTCCGGAATGTCCCGGAACCTGTAAACAATCTGGTAAAGAAGTACACATCAACTCCAAGGATCACTCCTACAGCCAGAAGAATGAGCCAGATCACGGTAGCTTGTTTAAAGTTTTCTTTAAATGATTTAAAAAAAGAGCGGATGGTGTATCCATCATCGTCTCTTGCAAGCTTTAAGGTCACATAATATACGGCCGTGGTAGACGCACCGATGGTAAAAATCGGGATACTGCATATCAGCCACAGGATATTTAAAATAATCAAATCTCCAAATTTACCAATAAAACGCCATACCGGATTATCGTAATTAAAAAAACCAGAAAACATATATTTTTCCCCTTCTCATCACTGCGTTAAAGGATATTATAACGGATTTGTCCTTAAAATGCAAACATTCTCTTTTATTTCATTAAAAATTCATAATTATTTTAATGAAAATACTTCGTAGTGTGATATAATCAAAAAAAATACTTGCAATAAAAAAGAAAGAGGTTTGAATCATGACCCCCTATGAAGAAAAAAAACTAAAGGACATCTTAAAGGACGAACAGAACAAAATGAAAAACATGAAACCAGGGGACAGGCTTTGGTACATCTGGGAGTATTACCGGATTCCTATCATTATTGTTGTTGTATCAGTATTCCTTATAGCTTCCATCGGTTCAGCCGTCTATAACAACCGGTTTGAAACCGCTCTGTCCTGTGTCATCTTAAACAGCAGCCCAACAGGAGAAACCGATACCGTTGACGAATACTTTAACCAAGGATTCCGCCAGTATATTGGTCTGAAGGAAGATGCAAAGATTGATGTAGACTATTCCATGTCTCCCACCTTTGACGAAGCCTCCATGAACGAATTCACATATGCGCAGCTGGCCAAGCTCACTGCTATGATATCCAGCCGGGGACTGGATGTGATGATTGGAAAACCGGATACCATAGATCATTTCGGGGAAATGGGTGGATTTACGGACTTACAGGCACTCCTTCCCGCGGATTTTTACGATAAAGTGAAGGATAATATCTATTTTGTAACCAACCAGGAAACAGGTGAAAAAATAGGGTGCGGACTTATTATCGAAGGCACAGATTTTTGTGAAAAAACCGGCCTTGCCATTGATACCCCCATTCTTGCCGTCATGAGTAATTCCACTCATACAGACACAGCCCTGGATTTAATCCGCTATGTGTTCGGGCCGTAAGGCTGAACCCTAAATCCTCTGCCAGCTTTACTGACGCACGATTTTCTTCATGAATTCTTGCATAGATCCTCTCTGAAATATGAGCGGCACCATAGGAAAGAATTGCCTCGCAGGCTTCCTTCCCATATCCCTTTTGCCTATATGGAGTAAAGATGTGATATCCCAGTTCTACCGGGGTATCATTATTTTTAGTTGCCTCAATAAATTCTTTCTGTCCCTCAAGCTCTAGATTGCTGATACCTGCCTTTCCAACAAGCTGTCCACTACAGTGGTCAACCAAAGCCCATATACCGTATTCATAAAATCCATATTGATGTCTGATATAATCCCTTAAGGATTCCTTTTTATTAAATAAGGCTTCCGGCATGCTGTCCTCAGGTTCCTTAGGTATAAACCTATAGTCTTGCGGCACAAACTCCCGGATCATCAGTCTGTTAGTTCTGGCAATCATCCATGGAAGGCCCACTTTTCTCCGGACGACCTGTTCTAAAAAAACGTCATCAATATCTTCCGGTGATTCCACCACATACACAGCGGGGGCAAGATTCTGACCAACCCGCTGACTGTCCCATAAACCAACAACAGCCCTGCCTTCTGCAAAAGCAGAACACAGGGCATCTTGATCGTCGGATATGGTTACCTGGTAAACGTTTCCTTCTATTATAACTTTTTGCTCCCAGGTCATTTTCTTAGCAGGTCTCCGGTTCCGGATAATCTTCCCCAAAGGCTTCCACGGTCATGGACTGTATTTTCTGCTCTTTCATGGGACGGTCGTTATAATCCGTCTTCACATCAGCTATTTTGTTTACAATATCCATACCTTCCGTGATCTTACCGAATGCAGCATAGGAACCATCCAAGTGGGGAGACACCTTGTGCATGATAAAAAACTGGGAGCCGGCAGAATCGGGGTGCATAGCTCTTGCCATGGAAAGCACGCCTTCGGTATGCTTAAATGCATTGGAAACGCCGTTCTGGCTGAATTCACCCTTAATGGAATAGCCGGGGCCGCCTGTCCCGCTGCCCTGAGGACAGCCTCCCTGAATCATAAATCCATTGATAACTCTGTGGAAGATCAATCCGTCATAAAAACCTTTCTTAACAAGACTGATAAAATTATTTACTGTGTTTGGTGCAATTTCCGGATAAAGCTCTGCCTTCATTACATCGCCATTATCCATTGTAATCGTTATTACCGGATTTTTCATATTTTTTCCCTTTCTTCTTTATTGCCATATACTTTGGCATAAAGGAATACCTGTAAAATATTTCCACTTTCATGCCTGCGTCTGCCAGGCTTTCAGGTATGCCTGTAAAGGCATTTTTGCGTCAGTTTGCGCATATGGATATATTTTATCAAATACTCGTGTATTTGTACAGCCCCATTTCATAACAGGAATAGTCATCTGAACTATTTAAGAGCGTTCATACTTTGTTTATATTTCATTCAAAAACCTTTTACACAAATAACATGATTTCTTCATGTTTCGTGGTTATACTTTAATTGTAAAAACAATTGCATATAAGATTTTTTTCATAATACTCGAGCTGATAATTTATTATCAGCTCTCCTCCCTTTTTGAAACAGCTTTTTGTATGACGTATTGCAGGACCGGTCTCCTTGAGCGGATTTGCAATACGTCATTTTTCTTTATCCGTTCCAATGTGCCTTGTGATACAACGATTTTATAAACCGCCCAGATTTACAAGCCCAGGGAATTGAATGCTGCTTTCAAACAGGCTTGCCGTCCCCACCTGGATATTATCGTAAGTTTTAAAATAATATTCACAGGTAGCGGTGTTGATGAATGCCGTGTATTTCGTATAATCAAACGTATTATGCTTTGTAATGACCGCTCCTTTTGGTATGGAAACACTCTCCATAATGTGAAAACATGAGATTACCGCTTCCCTCCGGTCTTGAGGTGTTGGAATAAAGGATTTCAAATAAGCGGTACGGACAAAGCGCTCTGGTGATGTAAATCCTCCCGGCAGAATCTGGGTGCCTCCCGCCTGTCCAAATGGAGTCAATTGAACATCTCCCCAGTAAGCCTCCTCGGATTGATAGGGAGTTGCACCCATATAATTTCTTAAGTTAGTCATATGCCAGTGAAAATCAGGGCTGTTGGACATGACACCGATTGGATCGGGAATCAATTCCACGCCCTTTTCCGTCAGCTCAATAACAACACACTCACCGCTGCGGTCTGCCGCAAACCAGTGCAGCGGGGCAACGGTCCTGGTCACAGGGTCTTCAAAGCCCACAATAGAAATATATTTCAGCTGTTCCTCCAAATCATTGATATTTGCACATCTTCCCAGTATATAATGAAGAAAATCAAAGGATACTATCTGTTCTCCTGCATCAGAATCCGCCATGGTATTGTATTTCGCATAACCGGCAAAATAAAGAGCCGCTGCCGCAAAACCCATTTCATTTACCCCATCAAAAAACGCAAGAGTGTCCTCCAGTTCCTCACCAATACCGATAAAGCTATAAGAATTGCTGATTTTCTGCATATTCAGAACATTTTCCCATTCATAATTCTTTGGAACGATATAAATATGAGGGTCTATGTCATAGGAAAAATCCATATTCCTTCCAAAAAAAGTTTCTCCCTGCCCGGATTTTAACGTGAGTGCCGTACACATACTAACCACCTCCCATTTTGTACACTGCTTACTTATTTATATGGGAGCAGGTAATTTTTATGTGTGGAAAATAGTAAGTATAAAAGCCTGGCCCATCTGCCCAGGGCAGACTGGTCCAGGCTTACAATGATAGGGACTGGAGTATTTTTTTCAATTCCTCTATTCCTTCTACGGGCTTCATACATGCTCCGCTGCGGCAGATATAATAATTACTGCCAACAGGCGGGATGGGATAATCCGCCGTAAAAGGAGCTGTTTCAGATACAAGTCCTTCATTCAATGGCGTTTTTAAAATTACATTCATCCCCTGCCTCCGGATTTCCTGCAGACCCAGTAATTCCTTTAATACAGAACCTTCTCCGGAAGCACATACAACTTCAGTGGACGGATAGAGAATTTCCTGAAATGCCAGCAGCGAAAAACAATAGTTAGCAGGGCTTTTCTCTACCTCCCTTGTCAAATAAGAAAGCTGCTTTTCAAGGAAGCTCTGCCATTTTATTTTCCCGGTCAGGTGATACAGCTTACCCAGCACATAGGCAGCCACAGAGTTCCCGGAGGGAAGGGCCCCATCGTAGAGCTCTTTGGGCCTGCTGATCAGCTTATCCCTGTCGTGGGCATACATATAAAAGCCACCTCGCACCTCATCAAAAAACAGCTCCAGCATTTTTTCCCCAATTTCAGAGGCAAGATGAAGATATTTAATATCAAAGGAAGCTTCATAAAGCCCTAAAAGGCCAAAGGCATAGAAAGCGTAGTCATCAAGCTGTCCGTCATGAACTGACTCACCTTTCCTGTAGCGGATAAAAAGCCGTCCTTGATCCGAGGTCAGACTTTGATGGATAAACTGCTGTGCTTTTTTTGCTCCCTTCAGACACCAGTCATCTCCCATAACCTGATATGCTTTTGCAAGCGCTCCTATCATGAGCCCATTCCAGGAAGTCAGTATTTTATCATCTGTATGAAGAATTGTCCTTGACAGCCGATAATCATAAAGCAGCTTACACATCTCCTCTATTTTTTTACTTCCTGTACGGTAATTCTCATTTTCAATAAGGTTAGGAATGTTTTTTCCTTCAAAATTGCCCTTTTCTGAAATTCCATACCATTTGCAGAATTCTTCCCCATCACTCTTTAGCAGCTGTTTGATCTCTTCTTTTTGAAAGGTATAAAACTTCCCTTCCACACCTTCGCTGTCAGCATCCTGACCGCAGAAAAAACCTCCCTGCTCATCAGTCAGAACCTCCCGGACGTAGCGAATGATTCCCCTGGATACTTCAGCATAAAAGCTGTCCCCTGTTATGGCACAGGCTTCCACATAGGCATACAGCAACAGCGCATTATCGTACAGCATCTTTTCAAAATGGGGTACCAGCCACTTCTCATCAGTGGAATAGCGGGAGAAGCCGCCTCCAATATGGTCATAGATACCACCCCGGTACATCTGCCGCAGTGTTTTTTCAACAACCTTTAGAGCATCATAATCTTTTTCAAGGGAATAATGTCTTAAGAGAAAAATCAGATTATGAGGCATGGGAAATTTAGGTGCGCTTCCAAAGCCTCCCCATTTTTCATCAAAGGACTGCTTTAATAATTTAGCTGCCGATAAAAACAAATCCTTTGCAGGTTCCCTTTCTTCATGACCGGAAGACGCTTCCTCTTTATCCAAATATCCGGTTATTTCATCTCCGGCTTCCAACAGTCTGTTTTTTTCATTTGCCCAAAGCCTGCTGATGGAGTCCAAAACATCTAGCAGTCCGGCAGTTCCCCATCTGGAATGTTTAGGCAGATAAGTTCCTGCATAAAAGGGTTTTTGTTCTGGAGTCATAATGATTGTGAGAGGCCAGCCACCGGAACCAGTGAGGGCCTGACAGACTGACATATAAACCGAATCAATATCCGGCCGTTCTTCCCTGTCCACCTTTATGGCCACGTATGACCGGTTCAGTACCAAAGCCACTTCCTGATCTTCAAAAGACTCATGAGCCATTACGTGGCACCAATGACAAGTGTTCAAAAGCATAAATCAGCTATACCCAATAGAAAGAAATACAGGTTTGTTCTCTGTTTTAGCCTTTTCAAATGATTCTGGTCCCCAAGGATACCAGTTCACAGGGTTATTAGCATGTTGTAATAGATAAGGGCTTTTTTCTTTACTCAGTCTATTGGGTATAATTTTTGATTTAAGCATGGGCATCACCTTCCTTTCATAATTTT
>JAEWRS010000142.1 GCA_023398855.1 Bacillota bacterium | reverse complement strand
GTATAATAAGGTGGAAAAGGCCAGATACCTGGTGGAACAGATGAAGCAGGGAGTGAGAATCGCCCTGATCACGGATGCCGGAACTCCGGGCATCTCAGATCCAGGTGAGGAACTGGTAAAGCAGTGCTATGAGGCGGGAATTGAATTGACTTCTCTTCCAGGCCCGGCGGCCTGTATTACGGCTCTGACCCTGTCAGGGCTTGGTACCAGGCGTTTCTGTTTTGAAGCTTTTTTACCTTCGGATAAGAAGGATAAACAGTGGATACTGGAAGAGCTTAAGGAAGAATCCAGGACCATTGTCATTTACGAGGCACCTCACCGGCTTGTCAAGACCCTGAAGGAACTTTATGAGGCTTTGGGAGACCGGAGGATCACCATTTGCAGAGAACTTACAAAACGCTTTGAAACGGCATTTCGGACAACCTTTTTAAATGCTTTAAAGACCTATGAGGAAGAAACTCCTAAGGGAGAGTGTGTTATCGTTATCGAAGGAAAGAGTATCAGTGAGAAGCTAGAGGAAAAATCCAGGGCTTCCAGGGAGATGTCCATGGAGGAGCATATGAAACTTTATGCAGACCAGGGGCTGGACAGGAAGGAAGCCATGCGTATGGTTGCAAAGGACAGGGGAATCAGTAAACGGGAGGTTTATCAGTATTTCATAAAAAAGGAATGAGAAAATTTCTCTTGACAATCCGCGATTCTTTATATAAAATTACTTTGATATTCAAAATATTTGATAAATAAAACAATCCAACGCGGCATGGATCCCGTAATCCTAAAAGGGAGCGGGGACATGAATGGGGGAATTTAATTTATGACAACAAGAATAATAGGAACAGGATCTGCAGTTCCGGAGCAGGTGGTAACCAATGAAGATCTGGCTAAATTTGTGGATACCAGTGATGAATGGATAAGGACCAGGACCGGAATAAGGGAGAGACGGATCGCATCGGCTGAGTCAGGAACCTCTGATCTGGCCATTCGGGCAGCAGAAGAAGCGCTTATAAATGCCGGTGTGTCGGCAAAAGAGCTGGATATTATTATTTTAGCAACATCCTCTGCGGATTGCTGTTTCCCAAGCGGTGCCTGTGAGGTACAGGCGGCCATAGGAGCTGACCATGCGGCTGCATTTGATATCAGCGCAGCCTGCTCGGGATTTGTTTTTGCTTTAAATACGGTCCATAGCTTTTTTAAAGCCGGGATCTATCAGACAGGGCTTGTGATCGGAGCGGATACATTAAGTAAGCTCATTGACTGGAAGGATAGAAATACCTGTGTTTTATTTGGTGATGGAGCAGGGGCAGTTGTAGTAAGGGCGGAAGAAAAGGGAATCATACAATTGACCCTGGGCTCTGACGGAACCAGAGGAAGGGCCTTAGAATGCGGAGGCCGGACTACCGGCAATTTCCTCACAGGGAAGAAACCGGAGCTTGGCTACATGACAATGGATGGCCAGGAAGTGTTTAAATTTGCAGTGAAAGCGGTGCCTGAATCCATTAAAAAGGTTGTGGAAGAGAGCGGTACCGAATTAGAAGAAATTAAATATTTTATCTTGCATCAGGCAAATTACCGGATTTTTGAATCCATAGCGAAAAGGCTGAAGTTACCCATGGAGAAATTCCCTACCAATCTGGATCGGTACGGCAATACCTCGGGTGCAACCATACCCTTACTTTTGGATGAAATGAACCGGGAAGGAAAATTACAGCGGGGAGATAAGCTTGTTCTTGCTGGCTTTGGAGCAGGGTTGACCTGGGGAGCCACTCTTTTGGAGTGGTAATGATTTTGACTAATACTTTGATATTCAAAGCAATAGTATAAAGTTTAATTAAATAAAAAGAAAAGAGGAGATTAAAATTATGTTAGAGAAAATGCAGGAAATAATTGCGGAGCAGTTAAATGTGGGAGCAGGTACAATTACGGCGGAATCATCCTTTAAAGAGGACCTGGGAGCAGATTCTTTGGATTTATTTGAGCTTGTTATGGCACTTGAAGATGAGTACTCAGTGGAAATCCCGTCTGAGGATTTAGAGAAACTGACTACGGTTCAGCAGGTTATGGACTATTTAAAAGCAAAGGGCGTGGAAGCGTAATGAAAACCAGAATTACCGAACTTTTGGGAGTAGAACATCCGATTATCCAGGAAGGAATGGCCTGGGTGGCTGAACATCATCTGGCAGCGGCCGTGTCGGAGGCCGGAGGCTTAGGCCTGATCGGCGGGGCAAATGCTCCTGGCGAGGTGGTGCGGGCAGAAATCCGCAAGGCAAAGGAACTGACGGGAAAACCTATCGGCGTCAACGTTATGCTGCTAAGTCCTCATGCAGAGGATGTGGCAAAGGTGATTGTGGAAGAAGGCATTAAGGTGGTGACAACCGGAGCCGGTAACCCGGAAAAGTATATGGATATGTGGAAGGCAGCAGGCATTAAGGTAATTCCAGTGGTAGCTTCCGTGGCTCTGGCAAAGAGGATGGAAAAGTACGGCGCAGACGCAGTGGTGGCGGAAGGCAGTGAATCTGGCGGACATATCGGCGAGCAGACTACCATGACATTAGTTCCGCAGATCGTGGATGCAGTAACCATTCCGGTGATTGCAGCCGGCGGCATTGGAGACGGACGGGGAATTGCCGCAGCATTTATGCTGGGAGCAGAGGCCGTGCAGATTGGAACCAGGTTTGTGGTTGCAAAGGAATCCATTGTCCACGACAACTACAAGCAGCGGATTATCAAGGCAAAGGACATTGATTCCGCAGTAACAGGACGCAGCCATGGCCATCCGGTGAGATCCTTAAGAAATCAGATGACCAGAGAGTATGCAAGACTGGAACAGGAAGGCAAGTCTTTTGAGGAGTTGGAGTACATGACCCTTGGAACCTTGAGAAATGCTGTCCAGGAGGGGGATATTACAAACGGCACGGTTATGGCCGGACAGATCGCAGGATTGATTTCCAAAGAACAGTCCTGCAAAGAAATGATTGAAGAGATGATAGAGCAGGCTGAGAAGTTGCTTGGCCGGTAAAGAGGAGTTTATTACTATGAGCAAGATTGCATTTATTTTCCCAGGCCAGGGTGCACAGTACTGTGGTATGGGCCAGGATTTTTATGAGCAGACAAGGATTGGAAAAGAAACATATGATATGGCTTCAGACCTGCTTGGTTTTTCTCTGCCGGAACTTTGCTTTGATAAAAATGAACGGCTGGATATTACGGAATATACCCAGGCAGCTATGGTAACCACCAGTATTGCCATGATGCGGGTGCTGGAAGCTGAAAAAGGAATAAGGCCGAAAGTGACTGCCGGCTTAAGCCTGGGAGAATATTGTGCGCTTGCAGCAGCAGGCGTTATGAGTGATAAGGATGCAATCCGCACAGTCAGGCAGAGGGGAATCCTCATGCAGGAGGCTGTTCCCGCTGGAGTGGGAGCCATGGCGGCCATTCTGGCACTGGATGCCATGAAAATTGAAGAGGTATTATGGGGTATGGAGGGAGTCCAGATCGCCAATTACAACTGCCCTGGGCAGATTGTTATATCAGGGAAAAAAGAAGCCGTGGAGGCTGCAAATGAAAAGCTTCTGGCAGCAGGTGCAAAACGGGCGCTGATGTTGTATGTAAGCGGACCTTTCCATTCTTCCATGCTTCATGGTGCGGGAGAAAAACTGGGAGAGGTGTTAGAGGGTGTGGCAATAAAAACCCCTGAAATCCCTTATGTTGCCAATGTAACTGCCCAATATGTGACGGACAGTGAGATGGTTAAGACTTTACTTAAGGAGCAGGTGTATTCTTCTGTGCGGTGGCAGCAGAGTGTGGAAGCGATGCTTGCAGCTGGGGTGGATACCTTTATTGAAATTGGGCCTGGCAGGACCCTGGCCGGATTTATCAAAAAGATCACGAGGGACGTAAGAGTCCTTAATATAGAGAAGCTGGAAGACATGGAGACACATTTTTCTTAAGGTATATCAGATAAAAGAAAGCGTAAGCCAGGCTTGAATTTAGAAAGATATCGGTCTGGTGAACAGGTAAGGGAAACCAACTTCATTATGGATACAGGAGGAAAGAAACATGTTAAATGGTAAGATAGCAGTAGTAACCGGAGCCGCCAGAGGAATTGGCAGGGCGATTGCCATAAAGCTGGCGGGCCTGGGAGCAACCGTAGTTATAAATTATAATGGTTCTGATACCAAGGCAATGGAAGTGGTGAAGGAAATCGAGGAAAAGGGCGGCAATGCGGAGGCCATCCAGTGCAATGTGGCGGATTATGAGAGTGTAGGCTTATTGTTAGAGGGAGTTATAGAGAAATACGGGAAGCTGGATATTCTTGTGAACAATGCGGGGATTACCCGGGATAATCTGCTGATGAAGATGTCTGAGGAAGATTTTGACGCTGTGATTAACACCAATTTAAAGGGAGTATTTAACTGCATGAAGCATGTGGCCCGCCAGATGATTAAACAGAAAAGCGGAAGGATCATAAACATTTCTTCCGTTTCCGGCGTATTAGGTAATGCAGGCCAGGCAAATTACTCTGCAGCAAAGGCAGGAGTTATTGGCATTACCAAGTCTTTTGCCAGGGAAGCTGCAAGCAGGGGAATTACCGTGAATGCGGTGGCTCCCGGTTTCATCCATACTGCCATGACTGAGGTTCTGTCGGAAT
>JAEWRS010000139.1 GCA_023398855.1 Bacillota bacterium | reverse complement strand
ACAGCGGGGATTCCCATTACTCCATTTATTTTGCAAAGCACGGGAAAGATTATGACATTGACGTGGCTTTTGGTTCATATGGAGAGAATCCGGTGGGAATGGCTGATAAGATGACTTCCTGTGACATCCTTCGCATGGCAGAGGCTTTAAGATGCAAGGTGGTGATTCCAATTCATTATGATGTGTGGACCAATTTTATGGCTGATGTGAATGAAATCAGGGTACTCTATGATATGAAAAAGGACCGTCTGGATTATCAGTTCCATCCCTTTTTCTGGGAGGTAGGCGGAAAATATGTTTATCCCACGGATAAAGACAAGCTGGCTTACCACCATAGAAGAGGCTTTGAGGATTGCTTTGAAGCACCTCAGAATGTTCCGTTCCGTTCACTTTTGTAATTAAGAAAGAGGAGAAACCATGCTGAGAGATTTTGTGGAGAAGAAACATTATAAGTTTGCCTGGGAAGCAAAGGATTGGGAGGAGGCTATCCGGATGAGCTGTGAATGCCTGGAAGAGGATGGGACGGTTGAAGCAAATTATAAGGAGGAGATTATTGCCTGCATTAAGAAGTACGGCCCTTATATCATAATATTACCGGACATTGCCATGCCTCACTCCCAGGAGGGAGCAAAGGGGGTACATAAAACAAGCATCGCCTTTTTGAAACTGGAAAAGCCGGTGAGCTTTGATGCAGATGATCCGGAAAAGGACGCACAGCTTTTCTTTACGCTGGCTTCCTGTAATCCGGATCAGCATCTGGATAATATGAGCCGCCTGTCAGAAATGCTTAGCAATGAAGAAGTGATCGGGGAACTAAAGAAAGCCAAGGATTCAGAGGATTTGCTGCGGATTCAGGAACAATATCTGGATTAAGGAAAAGGGGGATAATACAATGGAACTTTTAATGAAGGTATGGACTTTTTTTGCCACAAACGTATTACAGCAGCCGGCGTTTATGATTGGTTTGATCGTTATGATTGGTTACATCTTGCTGAGAAAACCGTGGTATGATATACTGGCTGGGACTTTAAAAGCGATCGTGGGTTATTTGATCTTAATGGTTGGTTCCGGCGGACTTGTCAACAACTTCCGCCCGGTGCTGGTAGGTTTAAAGGACAGGTTCCATATGAACGCCATGGTAATAGACCCGTATTTCGGCCAGAATGCCGTTACAGCAGGCGTTGGGGAAGTATTTGGAAAGGGCTTCGGGGATGCGATGATCTTGTTGTTTATTGCGTTCATTGTCAATATCCTTCTTGTTCGTTTTTCAAAATACACCAAGCTCCGGGCCTTGTTTACCACGGGAAATGTTCAGGTCCAGCAGGCGGCTACCGCATACTGGCTGATCATGTTTGCCTGTCCGTTCCTGTTAAATGGAAGAGTTGCCATGCTGGTGGTAATGGCCCTTCTCTTAGGCGCGTACTGGGCGGTGGGCTCAAACCTGACCATTAAGCCATGCCAGGAGGTTACAGATGGAGCCGGTTTTTGTCTGGCACATCAGCAGATGTTTGGCGTTGCAGTCAGCTATTACCTTGCAGGAAAGCTGTTTGGAAAAGAAAATAAGAAAAACAATGGAAAAGAAGTTAAAAAGATCGAAGATATTGAGCTGCCTGGGTTTATGTCTATTTTTAACGACAATATGGTGTGTACTTCCATTTTGATGGTGGTATTTTTCGGATCCATTCTTTGTATTCTTGGAAGGGACTATCTGATTGAAGGAAAGTTTATGAAAGAAGGAGCAAGTATGTTTTTCTATGTCCTTCAGACCTGTTTATATTTTGCGGTTTATCTGGCGATTCTCCAGTTAGGTGTGCGTACCTTTGTGGCAGAGCTGACAGCTTCCTTCCAGGGAATTGCAGACAGGATTCTTCCAGGTTCTGTTCCTGGAGTGGACTGTGCCGTAATATTTGGCTTTGGTGCGGCAAATGCTGTGACCTTGGGATTTTTATCAGGCTTTGCAGGACAGATCCTTGCTATAACAACACTGATTCTGTTAAAGAGTCCGGTACTGGTTATATGCGGCTTTGTCCCCGTGTTCTTTGATAATGCCACCATTGGTGTTTTTGCAAATGAAAAGGGCGGATTTAAAGCAGCTCTCCTTCTTCCCTTCCTGTCCGGTTTATGCCAGGTATTTGGTTCTGCTTTTATTGCAGGCTGGGTAGGCATGGCAGCTTACGGCGGTTATTTAGGAATGTGGGATTGGGCAGTCGTATGGCCGGTATTTACCGTTGTCATGAAGTATTTAAGCTATTTTGGTATTGCTGTGGTACTGGTTGCATTGCTGGCCATTCCCCAGATCCAGTATTGGAAAGATAAAAAAGGTTATTTCCTTATGACAGAGGATTATGAAGCGTACAAAGAACTGAAGGCAAACAAGGAATAAATGAGATTGAGGAGGTTTTCATCGTGGCAGGTAAAAATTTAAGCTTTTTGGTGTGTTGCGCAAATGGGGCAGGCTCTAGCCTGATGGCACAGATGACACTTGAAAAGGTGCTGAAAAAGCATAATATCAAGCCATTGAAGGTCCACCACTGTGCTCTTTCCGAGGGAAAGGGGTCCGCTCCCCAGTATGACGTGGTGGTCTGCGCCCAGAACTTTAAGGATATGTTTGCACATGCTGAAAAAAAAGGTGTTAAGATCATTCCACTTAAGAATGTGATGTCTGCTCCGGAAATCGAAACCAGGTTAAAAGAGCAGGGAATCATTCAGGAAGATTAACCAATCAAATGTTCGTCTGCCGGATGACTACCTCTGGCAGGCGGTGTCTCATAAACTGTGGATCGCAGCAGTGATCAAATACTCATAAAAGTGCAGGTGAGCCGATGAAAAGAGAGTATGCCCTTGTGGAGGAAAGAAGGGAGCATATATTAGATATCGTAAGAAACAGCCCCAAGGTGTCCGTTAACAGCCTGGCAGAGCAGTGCGGGATTTCTGTAATAACGGTCCGGAGAGATTTGCAGTATCTGGAAGACAGGAAGCTTTTAAAGCGCTGTCACGGCGGCGCCATTCCCATGGAAAAGGGTCCTGCACAAGCAAATGAAATATTGCTTTACAGGCGGTTAATTGCCAGCTATGCTGCAACTTTGGTGGAAGACAATGACACGCTGTTTATTAACACAAGCAGCACGGCCTTGCAGATACTGGAATACATCAAGGCCAGGAATGTGACGGTCATTACCAACAATGGAAAGGCGATTAACAGTGAACATGGAGCCGGGGTAAATATCATTCTCACCGGAGGGGAGCTCCGGTATCCCAAGGAAGCCATGGTAGGAGATCTTGCAGTCAGGAACCTTCAGAATATCTATGCGAAAAAGTCATTTATGGGGTGCTCGGGAATTTCCGTCACCTCCGGAATGACCACGGAAATCATGAATAAGGTGTGTCTGAACGAACTGATGATCGAG
>JAEWRS010000108.1 GCA_023398855.1 Bacillota bacterium | reverse complement strand
GTCGGTGCCCATCCATTTCCGGCATTTCTATGTCCGTGATAATCAGGCTGACCTTTTTATTTAGATCTGAATCAAACCGTACCTCAGACAGAAAATTCCACGCCTCCTGGCCATTGTTTTTAAAGGTCAGATTATTATAGCCTGCTTTCATAAGAGCCGCTTCTATCATCTTTGTCAAAAGGATGGAATCCTCTGCAATGAGAATCGGACTGTCAACTGCCTCTCTTGGCCCCAGCTTGCTGATTTCATCTAACCGGATCCCGGTTTCCGGCGCAATGTCAGCCACGATTTTTTCAAAGTCCAGAATGGTAACCAGATCAGTACCGCACTGAGCGATCCCCGTTGCAACGCCTTCCTCTCCCCGGCTTATGGTATCATCAGGCTTTTGTATATTCTTCCATGAGATACGGCTGATTCCAACGACGCTATGAACCCGGAACGCAATGTGCAGCTTATTGAAATTTGTAATTATGAATAAATCCTTGCTCTGCTTTTCCGTTGCTTTTCCAGTCAGGTATTGAGGTAGGTCAATCACGGTAAGAAGAATATCTCTCGGCTTAAAAATTCCTTCTACGGAAGGATGGGCATGAGGAATGGGTTTCACCTTATCTGACATCATTATTTCACGTACTTTGGCAACATTAATTCCATACAATTCACCATAAACGGTAAATTCCATTATTTCAATTTCATTGGTTCCTGACTCTAATAAAATATCTGTTTCTGCCATAATTCTTCTCCTTTATCCCAATATAATCCAGCAAAAACAACTGCCTAATAAAATATCGGCATCCTTTAGCTGGTTCATAATGTTTACAAAACAATTTCCGCCCTGCCATAAGTCCGGATTTTCACCATTCCAGTGCTCACATCAAAGGTCATGGTCCGTGCATAGTTTTCTCCCACGTCCGCAGCAGCAAGCCTGACACCCTCTGCGTGAAGTATTTGCTTCACACTGATTATATTACGGGCTCCTATATTACCAAGCGTGCTGTTTCCCTGCAATTCAAACATTTTGGCCCCCCCCGCAATTTTAGCAATCAGTCTGGGTTTCCTGGCTCCCATTATTTCAATTTTCCGAAATGTTTCCGCAAGCCCTGTATCTGCATACTTAAATATATTTCCGTCTCCCGCTCCGAATACTTCGGGCAGCATAATATGCACAAGAGCTCCCAGCTTAATCATGGGATCATACAGAC
Source organism: Bacillota bacterium (assembly GCA_023398855.1). GTDB lineage: Bacteria > Bacillota > Clostridia > Lachnospirales > Lachnospiraceae > Lacrimispora. Next base: position 17,437 of record JAEWRS010000108.1, on the reverse strand, counting down.
TGATTCCAATACAGGAACCAAGTGCGTAAGTAATTAAAATCCCCTCTTGCCTTGCAAACTTCATGTCTGCAATTCCAACAGTTAATTGTTTATCCATTGACTATCCCCAGCTTTTCCATTAAAAAGTTCAATGACTGTATATCCGGCATCATCAGCAAATCACTGTGAAGAACTTTTCCCCCAATAACAAACTGACCGCTGATCATCATCATCTTATCAGTCTGATAACCAAATTCTACCATTGGTACGCTTAAGATTCCGCCCAGCATGTTCACAGCGATATCGGGAACTGATAAATTGATGGCAACGTCGCTCAGGGAGGACATGGCATTCACATAAGAAGAGATGATGATATTCCCAATTTCCTCTAACGCTGAAGTTTCTAAAACGTTCAGCTGGTAATAATCCTCAATATTCTGCTGCATAACGCTGGTTAACACTTCATTGATGAAATCCAGCTTTAAGATAAACAGCATCAGACCATTAATCTGACCTGTCATTTTAACAAGAATGGCAGCTACAATTTCTTCCGGATCTCCCAGGTATTTAATGGCTTCATTGTATCCCAGGATCTTCACATCCGGAAGTGTCATGCGAACCGTTTTCCCTAACATGGAAGACAGCGCCGTGGCTGCATTTCCTGTGCCAATGCTTCCGATTTCCCTGATGAGATCCAGGCCCAGACTATTCATTTCATCGTAACGCGTTATTTTCATGATATCGCCCTCTTTCCTCATTACTCACGGCATCTACCGCAGAGAATTAATTGTCGACTCAACCTCATCAGACGTCTGGACCATTTTAAGCGCATAAGAGTAAGCTCTCTGCGCTTCGATCAATCTGGCCATCTCCTGGGCAAAATCTACTCCAGACTCCTCTAAGGCTCCCTTTATTACCTTAACCTTTTCAAGCAGAATCGGCTCTCCGTTTTTGGCAGCCACCGTATAGACATTATCCCCCTGGCTCTCTATGCCATCCCTTCTTGCAAAGGTATACACTCCAATTGCCTGTGGATCATGCTCTCCTTCCTCCAATTCTGTCTTATCCTCCTCATCCTCAGCCTCATCTCCAGGATATGTGGCAGGCTTCACATCATAAGAAATCTCTTCCTGATTCATATTGAGGACCCGTTTGTTATCGGAATTTACCAGATAAAACTTATCCTCCATTTGAGACAGCTGGAAACGTCCGTCACGGGAGTAGGAGACTTCACCTGTGACAGGATCTTTAAGCATAAAAAAGCCTTCACCGGCAATAGCATAATCGTGTTCAAGACCAGTTTCCTTGTAAGTCATAGGAGTAAAATCCGTCTTTGACTGGTCGATCTTTGTTCCGCTTCCTGATTTGGCTCCGCCCTGCCCCTGGGAATTTCTAAGCTCAGCATGCACCAAATCCGAGAAAACACTGTACTGCGCTTTAAAGCCTACGGTATTCACATTAGCCACATTATTTGAAACTAAATTAAGCTTTGCCTGCTGCCCCATAGCGCCTAAAGTACCGATATAAAATGACTGCTCCATTGACCCTTCCTCCCTTATACTCTTCCTATATCGCTTACAATCCTGCTCATAAGCTGATCATACATCTTGAGCACCTGAGCCGCACTTTGGGACGCCCTCTGGCTGCTTATCATTGAGGTCATCTCATTAATGGGATCGATATTAGAACGCTCGATTGCCTTCCATTGGACTCCTCCATTTGCTGCTGCAGCCTCAGCTGTAGTTGTAAATGTACCGTTATCGCTTTTAACCAGCTGGGTATAATCTGCAAAATTTACTACTCCAAGCTTTCCTAAAAGAACCGGTTCCTTATCTTCTGAATCCCCGCCATCTTCGTCAGTTCCCAGTCCTTTTAAAGGCACTTCATAAATATTTCCCAATTGATCAACAGTAATATGGTCTGTAGGAAGCTCTATTGGGCTTCCGTCTTCTCCCAGAACCCTTCCTAGTGAAGATAAGCATAGGTAACCCTCGTCATCGACATGAAAGGATCCGTTTCTTGTATAAAGATGATTTCCGCTTGAATCCTCAATGGAAAAAAAACCAGGCTTTGTAAGGGCAAAATCCAGATTTCCCCCTGTCTCTTCCACAGTTCCCTGGTCATAAGCCGTCTTAGTAGCCCTGGCGGTACGAATCATGGATATTGATCCGATTTCTACTGGATTGCTTTTATCACGGTTGCCATTTCTATAGAGCATCTCATCCTTAAATGTGGTACTGACCAGCTTGTCTGATTTATAGCCCGGAGTACTGACATTGACCATATTATTGCTGATCACATTTAAATTTCGGTTCTGGTAAAGCATTCCTGATGCCAGATTATAAAATCCATGAAACATAGTGTTTTACCCCTTTCCTGTTACCCATTTATAAACCCCGTCAGATATTGCTTAAGCTTTTGAATTGCATTGGAATGGATCTGTGATATTCTCGGCTCGCTGACACTCATGACGTGCGCAATCTCCTTCATATTTAATTCGTCCATATAATACAGTGAAATAACCTTTTGCTCGTTTTCCTTTAAATTATTAATTGCCTGAACCAGAATCTGCTTATATTCTTCCTGGAGATAATGATCCTCCGGCTGTTCATTTTCATTAACAGCCGGAAGCTGTACCGTTTTTTTATTGTCACTTCCTGCTTCCAGAACCATATCCAGTGATAATACACTGTAGACATTAGTTTTACCGAGAGCTTCCTGATATTTTTCCAGGCTGATGTCCATATATTCTGCCGTTTCCTTTGGAGACGGAAATCTGCCCAGACGATTACATAATTCCATAACCGCATGATCCAGTTCCTTGGCATTCTTTCTCACACTTCGTGGAATCCAGTCCTGCTTTCGTGCCATATCAATGATCATTCCTCGAATTCTCTTGGAAATGTAGGTTTCAAATTTAACGTTCATTTCCGGATCAAACTTTTCTATTCCACTCATAATGGTAAGAACGCCTTCATTGACAATATCATCCACCTGTGCAAAGCTTAAATATACATCCCTCATCTGAATGGAAATACTTCTGACCATATACAGATAACGCATGACCAGTTCATGCTTGATCTTGATATCCTTAGTCCGCTTATATTTAATTAGTAAATCTTCATTGGTATATTGGGTGAAATCCTGTTCCATTCTGACTAACACCGCCTTTCAGACACAATACCATGTCAAATGGTGATATTTCCAACTGCTTGGATCTGTATATTATTTGCAATCTCGTTAAATGAAAGGACATATACATTGGGATAGAACTGATCAATCAAACGATAGAAATACAATCTGACTACCTGACTTGTCAGGATGACAGGCTTTTGATCCAGATCGCTGAATTTCTTGATCTGATCCCCCAGCTGACTGATCACTGACTGCATTACATCAGGACTGAGAGCCAGATAAACGCCCTGCTCTCCCTTTGCCATACTTCCGATAATATTTTTTTCCAGCTCTGCATCCAAGGTGAGAACCTTCATTTGACCCCCATCACAGAACATCCTGGTTATGGTCCTCTTTAGTGCAATTCTGATATTTTCAGTAATAACATCTATATCCCTTGTGGTTGGGATCGAGTCTACAATTGTTCCCAGTATGGTCTCCATATCCTTAATGGGCACGCCTTCCTTTAAAAGATTATTGAGAATCTTCTGAAAGCTGCTGTAAGAGAACTGGTTGGGAAACAGCTCATCAACCAATTCTGCTGAAAGCTTTCTGACATTATCTAACAGCTGCATGACCTCCTGGCGTCCTAATAATTCATAAGCATGCCGTCTGATGGTTTCAGACAGATGAGTCAGCATTACGGAAAGAGGATCAATCACCGTATAACCATAGATTTCTGCCATTTCTTTGTTCTCAGGACGGATCCATTTGCTTGGGATTCCATAAGCCGGTTCCACTGTTTCGATCCCGTCAACTTCCCCTGAAAGAGTGGGAGGCTCTAATGCCAGGTAATAATCCACCAGGATCTCTCCTCTGGCCACTTCTTCGTCTCTGATCTTAATGATATATTGATTGGTATTTAAGCTTGAACTGTCCCTCAGCCTGACGGAAGGAATAACAAATCCCATATCCTGGGCATATTGCCTTCTGAAAATAACGATCCTGTTAATCATCTTGCCTCCGCTGCTTTCATCAATCAACGGTATCAGGCTATAGCCAAATTCCAGTTCAATAGGCTCAACATTGATGAGGGAATACACATTGTTTACATCCCGGTAATAAGATTCTTCATCTTCTGCAGGCCGGACACTCTCTTCCATCATGGAGGCTGCCGCAGTTTCCTGGGTACTCACAGCTGCCTGCTTAACCTTTTGCTCCAGATGATATCCCGCCGCCACCAGGCCAACAGCCATAATCGCCAGCTGAACCTTCGGCATTCCAGGAACCAGTATGAGAATTGCCATTACAAAGCCAGTGATCATAATGGCTTTAGGCTGTGCCATGAACTGGGCAGAAACATCTTCATTTAAACTGCCTTCTGAAACAGCTCTGGTAACGATCATACCCGTTGCTGTGGAAATCAAAAGAGCCGGCAGCTGAGAGACAAGTCCGTCACCCACCGTTGCAATCGAATAAACGGTTATTACCTGACTGAAAAGCATGTCAGACTGTACCATACCAATGATTGTTCCGCCGATAAAGTTAATGGCAGTAACAATGATGGACATGACGGCGTCTCCCTTCACAAACTTGGTAGCACCATCCATTGCTCCGTAAAAGTCAGCTTCTTTCTGGATCTTATACCGTCTTAATTTGGCCTCCTGTTCGTTGATCAGACCGGAGCTTAAATCTGCATCAATGGCCATCTGTTTTCCTGGCATGGCATCCAGGGTAAATCTGGCTGCAACCTCTGATACCCGCTCCGTACCCTTGGTAATAACAAGAAAGTTTACCAATACCAGGATCAGGAATATAATAAAACCAACGACAATATTTCCCTGCAATACAAAATCACCAAAGGCCTTGATCACCATACCTGATGATCCCTGGTGGGATAAGATGTTTCGTGTGGTAGACACGTTTAATCCCAAGCGCAGAAGGGTGGTAACCAACAGCAGAGCCGGAAAAATAGAAAACTCCAATGGCTCTCTTATGTTCATGGTTATCAATAAGATTATCATGGAAAGAGAAATATTTATGATAATCATTACATCCAATAAAAATGGAGGCAATGGGATAATCAACAGAAGTACGATCATAATAACAAAAATTACTACGGAATTTTTCAGTAAATTCTTCATTCTTTTGCACCATTTCTTTCAAGTATCTCTGCCGCTTTTTCTACTCAATAATCTTGTTATTCATACGGTATACGTAAACAAGAATTTCGGCGACCATGCCGTAGTATTCCGATGGGATCTCAGCTCCCACCTGGGTGCCGGCGTATATCCCTCTTGCCAGGGGCTTATTCTCAAGCACATACACCCCATTTTCCTCACCTACCGCTACAATTCTCAGAGCCAGCTCATCCTGGCCTTTTGCCACAAGTACAGGTGCACCATCCTTTTCTATGTCATACCGCAGAGCCACTGCGTAATGGGTAGGATTTCGCACGATCACATCTGCAGTAGGGACAGCCTGCATCATTCTGGACTTGGCCCGTTCCCTCTGAAGGTTGCGGATCCTCCCCTTAATTTCGGGATTCCCTTCCGTCTGTTTGTATTCTTCCTTTAATTCCTGCTTTGACATCTTAATCTGACGCTCAAAATCCCACCACTGGTAAAAGTAGTCAAATCCCGCAATGGCCAGAAATACAATGGATACCTTGGTGATCATTTCAAGAATTGCGTTCAGCACATAAACCGACGAATCCTGAAGCTCCATATCAAGGGTTCTTGCCACTGCTCTTAAATCACCTTTAATGATCTGATAAAGGATCAGGATCAAAATTGTTATTTTTATTAAACTCTTAATCAGCTCCACAAGGCTTTTGAGTGAAAGAATATTCTTAATACCCTGAAGTGGATTCAACCGGTTAAATTTAGGAGCCATATTGCTTTTAGTAAAAAGAAACCTTGTTTGCACCCCCGTGGCAACTACTGCCAGCAGGACGGAAACCAGAAGAATGGGGAGGGAAGCCTTTGCAATAGCCTCAATCGTATCCATAAATGCCTTTGCCGTATAATCGGACAAAGTCTCAGCCGATGGCGCCAGGCTAATGTACTTTATCATGTAATTCCGCAAAGTTTTATACATGAGCGGAAACAACATCTTAAGCATCATAAATATACCAAGAAGGGACGCGACCATTGTCGCATCTTTGCTGACGGCAACATGACCCTTCTTCCGTTCATCCTTCCGTTTTTTAGGGGTGGCCTTCTCGGTCTTAGAATCACCTGCCATTGCCGTTCATCACATCCTTTCCTTTTACACGGCCTAAAACCGCTCCCGCCTCACCAGATGCCAGGACATATTTGCAGGGTGTTTCCTTAACCCTTACAAAAGTCTGATCATGCTCTGGACCGTAAGAAGCATCTGAGTTATCAAATCGCCCAAATAATCTGACATGGGAGAAAACAGGAAAATCAGCATAAGCAGTCCAATCATAAGCTTTGCCTGTATGTTTACAACAAACACATTGATCTGCGGAATCATCTTCATCAGAATTCCAACTGCTATTTCCGTTATAAATTCAATTGCTATAATAGGAAATGAGAATTTGATGGCCATGATAATACATTGAATGAATACCTCAATTATTGCCCAGGCCACTTTTGTCCCGAGAACCACCTGTCCATAAGGAACCGTCTCGGCAGATTTTATAAGCAGCTTAATCAAAGCCAGATGTCCATCTACCGCAAAAAACAAAAGTACGAGATACGCATGCCAAAGGCTTCCGGTAACAGCCACCTGGGCGTTACTCTGAGGATCATAAATTGTTGCCATGGACAATCCCATCTGAAAATCTATTATGGAGCCTGCAAAGGTGATGACCATGAGAAACAATTCCATAACAAAACCAATGACATAACCCATAAGAAATTCTTTCACAATCAGTACCGCAAATTCTATGGAATTAACCGGTTCCGGCACCTGGGCTGCTGAAAAGGAATAGATCAGGAGGGTAAATACCATGACCATTCCGCCCTTTACTACATTAGGAATATTCCTTCTTCCCAGAATCGGATTCAACAGGATAAAACCTGACATCCTCATGAAAATCAGGGAAAACAGCATCATTTGTCCTATTTCCGGCATTTAAACATTCCTTTCCCTTTATCCTAACATGGTGCTGAAAATATGTATGGTAAAATCACATAGAGTATCCATCATATTGCTCCCCATCATCAAAAGAACCAAGCCTATGACGATCAGTTTGGGAACAAAGGTAATGGTCTGCTCGTGAATCTGTGTGGCAGCCTGCAGTATGGAAATAATGACACCAACCACCATGCTTACCACCAGAACAGGACCTGCCAGCTTTACAGCCAGCCCAAACATCTCATACATCAAACCGCTAAGTGCAACTTCCGTCATATTCTATCCTCCCGTCAGTAGTGGAAACTTTTAACCAGATTTGTAAACAAAAGCTCCCAGCCATTTACCGTTACAAATAAAAGAAGCTTAAAGGGAAGGGAAATCATTGCCGGAGGAAGCATGACCATACCCATGGACATCAGGGTACTTGACACAACAATGTCCACCAGCATAAATGGCAGAAAGATCATAAAACCGGCCGTAAATGCCCTCTTTAATTCAGAGGTCATAAATGACGGAATCACCACCGTCATGGGAAGATCCTCTATATTTTCAGGCATATCCGTATTTGACAAATCTACAAATAGGTTCAGGGTCGACTTCTCTGTCTGTTTCAGCATAAACTTTTTCATGGGAACCTGAGCACGGCTCAAGGCCTCTTCCTGGCTGATTTCTTCCTTAATATACGGCTGATAAGCGTTGGTATTGATATCCTTAATTACGGGATCCATAATAAACAGAGTCAAAAACAGTGCGATCCCTACAAGCACCATATTGGGGGGAGCCTGCTGAACTCCCAAAGCGTTTCTGGTAAACGACAAGATAATGACAATCCTGGTAAAGGATGTCATCATCACTAATATAGAGGGCAGCAATGAAATGATGGTCAGAATAAGAAATAGCTCCAGGGTTGGCACCCTTCCGCCGTTAATATTAACCAAGGCATCTGTATTCATTTCATTCCTCCTCATATATCTTTCTTATGTTTGTCTGTGTATTTCTTCAAAATATTTTTAAAATTTTCGTACCCATCTGTTCCAAATGATGGAGAAGCCGCTGTCGCTTTGGGAACATCCTCTTCAGAAAGCTCCGCAAGAAGAGTTATTTGGGAAGAAGCAATACCAATCAGATAATACCGGCTCCCTGCACGGATCACTGCCACAGCTTTATCCTGTCCAAGGGAAAGCCTGTCCAGCATCTCCATAGAGCTTCCGCCCCGCTTCATACCGATTCCATTTCCAAGGCTTTTTGTAAACACATAGCTTAAATACAGAACCAAAACGGTAAGAATCAGCACCGATGCCAGACTAATTATACTGTTCAAATACAGCCACTTCCTCTCTACTCTGCGTTCTTCCTAGTGATTTCTGTAATACGGATACCAAAATTATCATCAACCACGACCACATCCCCTTTGGCGATGCCCCGGCCGTTTACGTATAAATCCACCTGGTCACCTGCCAGTTTATCCAGGATCACCAATGAGCCCTTGGTAAATTCAAGTATTTCCTTCACAAGCTTCCTGGTTCTGCCGATCTCTACCGATACTTCCAAGGGCACGCCCATGATCAGTTCCCGGTTTTCCTCCTGCTCCTCATAGCTTGTCTCCCCTTCCCGCAAGCTGTTTTGGGGAATTGGCTTGACATTTATGGTCTTGGGTTCCTGAACTTCCTTTTTGGGTATGCTTTGCTGCCCGCTTTGCAGCTGAATGATCATCTGCTGCATTTGCTGCATCATTTGCTGCTGCATCTGCATCTGCTGCATCATCTGCTGAACCGCCGTGTGATCCGCTTCCGGCATCGGACTTATGGGCGCTGTCACCGTTTCAGGCTGCCGCACTGTTTTAGGAGCCTCCGGTGTCATGCTGCCTGCCAATAGTTTTTCAATCTCTTCCTGGGACAAAATGCCTCCAGATGAATGAACTGGCTCAGGTGCCTTTTGAGGCTCAGGAGATGGTTCTGGCTGCACACTGCCAGCTAAAAGTTTTTCGATCTCCTCTTGAGAGAGAATTCCTCCTCCTGAAAAGGAAGAAGCCGGTTCTGGAGCCGGTGATGGTGATGAGGCCGGGGCCGATGATTGGGCCGGATCCGGTTCCTGGATCTCCTGAGGAAAAAATCCTCCCACTAATTCCTTAGCAAGACTGGGAGGCATCACATTAATAAACTCACTTTCCAGCCGATCTGCAATCTTTAAGGTGAATCCCACGACAACCATGTGATCTTCATTATTATAATATTTTTCTTTGAACTCATTGATATCACTGATTTCAAAGGAAGTTGGAGTAGAGATGTTAACGGTCTTACTTAAAAATTCCGACAGAGCCGTTGCGGATGAACCCATCATTTGATTCATGACCTCACAAATCGCACTGATATTCAGTTCATTCAGCTCAAATTCTTCTTCCGGGGTCTCCATACCCATCAGCATATCAACAATTACTTTTACATCATGTCTCTTTAAAAGCATGAGATTACTTCCGCTAAGTCCAGCTATGTAAGTAATTTCCACCCCTATTGCTGGTTCCAGGTTTGAAATCTCAAATTCATCCTTTGACAATACCTTAACCACTGGTGTGGTGATATCAACTCTGGCATTGAGCATGGTAGATACTGCTGTGGCTGAGGCTCCCAGGCTTATATTCAGTATTTCACCTATGGCATCAATCTCAAATGCGCTAAAATTCTTCGAATCCATATAACTCTTCTCCCTCTATACTCATTTAGCCCTCTATGCCATATACGATTACTTCCCAATTTCCAACGCCTTGGAAGCCATCGCCTTTACCGCATTAAATGCAGTGATGTTAGCCTCATAAGATCTGGTTGCAGACATACTGTCCACAGTTTCCTTAATCAGGTCCACATTAGGCATCTGCACATAGCCATTTTCATCCGCATCCGGATGTTCCGGGCTGTAGACGGACTTGAAGGGACTGGTATCTTCCATGATCTGTGAAACCCGAACCCCTCCGCTGCTTTGCTGCCTGCCCAAACCAGCCGCATTCATCAGGACTCTGCGGAAATTGCCTTCACTCCTGGATTCAAGAACCACCATCTTTCTCCGGTAAGGGCCACCGGCTTCTGTCCTTGTAGTATCAATATTTGCAATGTTCTCCGATGCAATATCCAGCCGAAGACGCTGTGCCGTCATTGCCGACGCACTGATGTTCATAGAACTTAAGAACGACATATGTACCCTCCTGCAGTATATGATCTAGCCGATAATACCTGTAACTGTTTTCAGTATACGGTCAGGTTTGAAGGGTTTCACAATAAAATCCTTTGCGCCGGATTTAATTGCTTCGATTACCATACTCTCTTGTCCCATTGCAGAACACATAACAACAGCAGCATTGGGATATTTCCCTTTGATAAGCTTTAATGCCTCCAGCCCATCCATATTGGGCATGGTGATATCCATGATTACTAAGTCAGGATTGATCTCTGAAAACATCTGCACTGCCTGTGCACCATCGGAAGCTTCATACAAATCGGTATACCCGTTCTTTGTCAAAGTATCCTTAATCATCATTCTCATAAACGCCGCATCATCTACTAATAATATTTTCGCCATTTCTTTGCATCTCCTTTTATCATCCTTAATTCTTTATGTAATCCCTGACTCAGCTCTCACCGGTCTGGTTATTTCCTTCTTCAACAAGGTCTTCGATCCGAACCGCCACATTCCGCTTATGAACGCCCAGCTGGCCTCTGAACCATGGCTGGCTTTCCACATACAGCTGTACATTCGAATCCTTCGGGGTGCCTAAATTAATGACATCTCCCACATGAAGATTGTATACATCATCAAGGGTAATCACCGCTTCTCCTACCTGAGCCTGAACCAGCAAGTCGGAAGCCTTAATGCTGTTCATGATTTCCTGTCTATTATCCTGACTGTTAGCCTCAGCCCCCATAGCAATGTGCTTCCGTTTATCCATAGTATCGAATATATTCATGAGCAGATTTCCCGGAATACAGATATTAAATCTTCCGGAGCATTCCTTCATATCTACATCAATAACAACGATAACAATGGTTTCATCCACACCAATTTCCTGGAACATGCTTGGATTTTCCTCCAGCCTGTCCAGTTCAAAATTCAGGTTAATATAGCTTGACCACGAATCTTTTAACGCACCAATTATATATTGGACCACCCTCCGGTATAAAACCATTTCAATTTCCGTATAGGTGTAAGATGAGTCAATCACTATATCGTCTCCCACTCCTCCCAGCATTCGGTCAATCAGGCTTAACATCAAGGTCATACTGACATTGATCATAAGCGGAGGGTTCTTGGAATGATCCGGTAAGGATACATTGACAATAGTAAGAACATCATTATCTCCAAGCGCATTGGCAAACTCATAATACCGCTGTTCTTCTACCGTAACCACAGACAATTCACTGGAAGTCCGGAATAAACTGTTGATCTGGGAACCGGCAATTCTGGAATAATTATCAAAGATACTTTTTAGAATTTTCAGTTTATCCTTTGTAAACTTCTTGGGACTGTAAAAATCATATTTCCTGTATTTTAATTCATTTTCTTTCTTATCAATCTCCTTGATAGGCTCATCAGTTCCCTGCAGGGAATTGAGCAGCGCGTCAATCTGACTTTGGGATAATATTTCAGCCATCTGTTTCACTCCCGCTAATTATTTAATTGCCTGTTTCTTCCTGACTGTCTTGATATACCTGGTTGTAGTATTCCTCCAGGGACTTTTCAACCGTATCATTCTTAGTTATCAGGATTTCCACACGGCGGTTCTTTGCACGCCCGTCTTCCGTATCAAACTGCGCAATCGGACGAAACTGACCAAAGCTTAAACCCACCAGCTTTTCCGGTGAAACGGCATTTTTGCTTTGGAGATAAATGATAACTTCCGCGGAACGCTGAGCAGACAGCATTCTGTCATTACGGATATTATTCGGCCTGGCCGGATCTCCCTGGGAGGTATGCCCCAGCACCTGGACTTCTTTAATTGTATTATTTGCCTGAAACATGGCTGCAGCAAATTGGTCAAGAACGTCTTTTCCTTCCTGCCTGAGAACGGAACTGTCTCCGTCAAAAAATACTTTATCACGAAATGAAATAAATGTGAAGCCGTCTCCTCGACTAATTTCGACACTATCCTGCATATTACGATCTTCAACGATCTGCTTTAATACCAGATACAGCTCATCAAAATCTGTTGTCCCGCCTCCCTCATCAGGAACACCTCCAGTCAATTCTCCCTCCCCTTCCGTAACCTTGGCATCCAGCACTACCTGGTCCGATCCTTCTAAGGCACTGGGATTAAAGCTTTGCACCAACAGCTTCCATTTGGACTGGTCAACGGAGGACATAGAATACAGAAGGACGAAAAAGCACAGCAACAATGTAACCATGTCTCCATATGTATCCATCCAGCTTCCAAGCTCTTCCGGCTTCTTATCTTTCTTTATCATATAACCACCTGTTTCCCTGTTTTAAGTAACCGCCCATAAAACCAAAAGAACCTATGATGCCGCTGAAGCATCTTCTTTTCCAGTACCACCGGATTTTTTCTTCATGATTTTATTCTGTTGTCCCTGAGACAGATAAGACAGCAGCTTCTCTTCTAAGTATTTAGGATTATCTCCTGCCTGAATGGACAACACGCCTTCAATAATAATTTGTTTATACAACATTTCCTCATCGTTTCGGATACGAAGCTTTTTGGCCATGGGGCCGAACAGCAAGTGTGCCAGAACGCAGCCATAAAACGTAGTAATCAAGGCAACCGACATATCTGTCCCTAAACTGTTTGCGCTTCCGCTTTCCATATCCATACTTTTCAGCATGTTAACAAGTCCTACCAAAGTACCGATCATACCAAATGCCGGGGCAACGGAAGTCCCCTTTTCATACATACTGACATCCTGATCATGGCGCTCAGACATAGCTAAGACCTCACTTTCCAGCATTTCCCTGATTTTTTCAGCATCCATAGCATCCACAATCAGCATAACACTTTGCTTAAGAAAGGGATCTTTAATTCCGTTAGCCTGCTCCTCCAGCACTAAAAGTCCTTTTTTTCTGGCTGTCTTGGCCATATCCACCAAAGTATCAATAACCTTTTCTGCATTGTACCTTTGGGGACTGAGCATGATCCCGATATGCTTCGGAACCTGTGCAAGAACTTTGAATGGGTAGCTGGCAATCAAAGCTGCAATTGTGCCCCCAACAACAATGATAATACTGTCCACATCTATGAAATTCCCGATCTTTTTCAGCCCGATTCCATAAATAATCAAAACAGTTCCCATTACCCAGCCAACAATTAATGATATATCCATGAATAACCTCCCATAGCCCAGGCAATGCCTGAATTATACTTTCATTCTCTGCGCGCATGCATAGATTCGGGCATTATACTCAATTACTCGGTTTATGATCTCATCTATACTTTCTTTTACCACATAGTGCTTACCGCTCACCAATATTATATTTGATTCCGGTATGGATTCTACCCGTTCAATTTGTCTGCAGTTAATTATAAATTCCTCGTCATTCAACCTGGTCAGACGAATCATCTCTTTTTCCCCCTTAAATCCGGGGAGGCGGACACCGCCTCCCAAAATCACTGCTAAAGCTTATTATTAACGCTTCATATTTACCAGCTCATCAAGCATTTGATCTGTTACGGTTATGATCTTTGAGTTCGCCTGGAATCCTCTTTGAGTGGTAATCATCTCAGTCATTTCCGTGGCAAGATCAACCTTTGCCTGCTCTAAATAGTTGCCAAGGATACGCCCTTCTGTTCCTCCGCCTTCATAAACACTTACATTACCGGTATTAGCTCCAAGGGTATAATAATAGCCGCTGTCCTTTTCAAGACCTCCGGTATTTTGTACGCCTGCCAGGCCAATCTTACCAATAACAATGGTAACACCGTCTTCAGATATACCGACCACCGTACCATTCGTCCGAATCTTAAAATTGGACAAGGATGCCTTAGTATCGTCAGCAGAAGCATTGTCTATCGCTGTAGTAGTGGCAGCATTTTGAGCGGTTTTCAAAGTTTTTTCTGCATTTTCCACCGTTGTCTTTGCCGCAGCCACCTTAGCCAATGCCGAATCAACCACCTGTTTGGCAGCATCCCGCAGACCTTCCGGAGATTTATCCTCTATTTTTGACAATTCTGACTGGATTTTATCTAATGCTGCCTTTGTTGTGGTATAGGCGGTTTTCTTTGTCTCGTAATCCGGATCCGTGGAAGGATCAGACATAATATAGGCCGAATATGCCTTTGTGTAAGCTGTCACATCATCATTTAACTCGGTTACTTTACTTGATGCCAGGGCAGTCGCTTTTCTGACATTTGCCTGGGCTACAATAAAAGCGCTGTTTGCCTTATCATATTCTGTCTTTTTCTCGAGATAATCTGTCTTGGCAGCCGAGTTGTCCTTGTCATCCAGCCATACCCTGTATGCATCATCCATTGCAGTCTTTTTTGCATCCATATCGGTTTTTGCTGCATCAACACCAGCAGCCGCATATTTGGCAGTATAATTATCATTAGCTGTAATGTATGTATTTCTAGCATTTCCCAGCTCTGCATCCATTGCATTAAACAATGCTCTTGCTTCTTCCAATTTCTTTTTTGCATCTGCAATTTTATCCTTGGCACCTTTATTGCTTACGCCTGCCATATCAGACTTTGTAGGGATTTTCAGAGGCGTAAGAGCTGTGGTGTCAAAACTGCCGTCATCAGTCGGATCTCCGGACCTTGTAAAACCATACACATAATTACCTGAATCATCAGTCAGATAACCGTTTCCATCCACCTGGAATTTACCAACTCTGGAAAGATACAGACCACTGGATTTCAGTGCGCCTTCTTCCCCCAAAGGCAGAGTTCCTCCGCTGATCATGGGACCTACTATAAAAAACCCGGTACCATCAATCATACAATCCAGACCATTGGCAGACGGAGCTGTTCCTCCTTTGGTAAAGTCATAAGAAATGGAGCCCGTGGTAACTCCATATCCTACCTGACCCGCATTGGTACCTCCGTAGCCTCCCGTCTTGGTGCTGCCCCCAGAGCCGGAAGATGTGGTCTGGTACATAGTATCCTTAAAAGACATGCTTGCCGCTTTGAATCCCCAGGTATTTACGTTAGCTATATTATTTCCTATGATATCCATTTTTGACTGGTGAGCCCTGAGTCCTGCCACACCAGCGAACATTGATTTGACCATACAATGTGTTTCCTCTCTTCTGTGTTATTGCCATCTTTCCCCAGTCAATCGGACGGGAAGAAAAAGCCTCCATAAATGGTCCAGCTATAATAAGATGGCACTGTCAATATTGGTAAAAATATTTTCCTTCATTTCGCTGCCTGACATGGTAGTTACCACCGTATTGTTAGGAATGTTCACGATAAACGCTCCCCTTTCGCTGATAATAACCACATCCTTTGCACCTTTTGACCGGGCTTTTTCCACGGCGGACTGGAGGTCATTTAAAAATGGCTCCGACATATCAATTCCGCGCTGGCTGACCCGCTCTGCAGCATGCCGGGAAAATTGAAGTTCATCCTTGCTGCCAATACGGCTCTTCAGTACATCGCCAAAACAGCTTCCGCATTGAGATGCTGCCGCGGCGCTCCGCAGTTTCAGCTGTCTGACATCCTCATATTGGTTTACTTTGTTTATCATTGTTCCTCACCTCCGTCTCCCTCAGCAGCACTCTACTGATTCGTTTCTGTGTCAGTAACTGAGCCAGAAGCCTTATCCTTATCCGTTTCCTTTTCCGGGTCCGTCTCTTCCGTCTCCTCAGTAGGAGCATGTCCCTTTTCATAAACAGACATAACATTGGCAATGGAATATCCTTTTTTACTGTCATCATTGATGTAAATAGTCGGAATACCGCTGAAGATATCCACTCTTGTTACGGTTCCATTAATCTTTTTTATCTGACCGGTATTATCTTCGGTTGCAAGCATAATCTCTTTTCCCATCATGGAGGTACCATAGTTAATGGTATTGATCTGTGAAAAATCCTCCATAGCAGTGGAAAAATTATTCATCGCCTGCATCATGGCAATCTGAGTCATTTGAGTCATCATCTCCGAATTGTCCATAGGACTTGACATGTCCTGATTTTGCAGCTGTGCAGCCATAAGCTTAAAGAAGCCATCTGTTGTCAGCTCGCCGCTGGCCGTAGTTTTTGAGCTTTTAGTAAGTGAATTGATGAGAGAACTATAGTTGTTCACTGTATTTACATCTGCCATTTTTTCTCTCCTTATCTATCTGATTTCCATTTCCTGCGCATTACCTGTTTCAAAGATACCAAGTCTCAGCTTTTGAATAAAATCCTCTCGGCTTTCTTCTTTCCTGTTTTCATGCTGGGGCTGGTGCTGTTCTTGTCCGTTGCCTTGTTCCTTCTGATTGTCCAGATAATCTGTCCCCTGCTTATCCACCAGGATCTGAACCGGACGTTCCAGGTTATTTTCCAGAATCGATCCCAATGCTCCCGCTGACTGGGACAATAGCTTTAAGGTTCTGCTTTCTGAGCACAAAACAGATACGCTGACCTGACTGTCCTCATAAGAAACCTTGATCCGGATCTTGCCCAGATTATGAGGTTCCAGCTGTACATCCAGTTCTCCTCTGCCTGCCTGGATCTGTTTAAAAATCTGCTGAGAGAGCTTTGACTCTAATCCTTCCAGACTCTCGGCATTTACCGTCACATAAGCGGTCTCCTCTTTTAAGGGCTGGACTGAATGAATACGGTTGGGTTCAAAAAAGTTTTCCCGTGAAATTTCCTGGTTCTCAGCCTGTTTTTTTTCATCTTTCTCAATGAAATCCGGTTTTACCTTTGTCTTCTCTCGTTGTACCGGTATAACTGCCTCTTCCCCTTTTCTCTCCGGGACCTCCTCAAGTGTTCCTTTTAGCGGTTTCGCCTCCCAAATGTTATCTTCACCTTCCCGGTCAGACCCGGGCCCCTTGGCCTGTCCCAAACCTTCCATTCCCCGGGATTCCTTTTGGCTTGCTTTTCCCAGTTTTCCCACTTCATCTTCCAGGCTTACCGCAGACTGCGCTGTTCCTGCTTCTGCCGAAATCACTGCGGCTTCTGTTTCCGGAAGTCCAGGCTCCTGTACAGGTTTTCCTGTTAAATTCTGGAACCTCAGCTGGTTCAATGCCTGAAGCTGATTAAAGACCTGAGCCTTTTCTCCCTCATGAAACATCACTCCCGGAACAGTACCTGGCTC
>JAEWRS010000087.1 GCA_023398855.1 Bacillota bacterium | reverse complement strand
GAAGGAGGCATGATGTGATGGAAGGATCTAATTTGTTTTTCCTGATGTTTGTGTCAACCATCAGAATGTCAATTCCAATGGTTCTGGCGTCGGCAGGAGCGTCGTTTTCTATGAGGGCAGGTGTCAGTGATTTAGGGTGCGAAGGAATGATGATTTCAGGGTCTTTGTTTTCTGTGATCGTGTCCTATTATACAGGGAGTGCCTGGCTGGGACTTTTGGGCGGAATTATTGCCGGAGGCATGATCGCAATGCTCCATGCTGTGATGCATGTCACTTACCGTGTCAATGCAACCATCAGCGGTATGTGTGTTAATTTACTGGGACTGGCCATATCTCCGCTGATTCTGCAGATGATCTGGCACCAGCGCAACAGCTCTGCAAGAGTCAGTGCCTTTTCCCCTGTAAAAATCGAACTGCTGGATAAGATTCCGGTGATTGGGGCAATCCTGAACCAGCAGAATATTTTGTTTTATCTTGCTTCTATATTTGTTGTGGCTGGTTGGTTTTTTATGTTTCGCACCACCCGGGGTCTCCGCATGAGGATGGTGGGAGAAAATCCACAGGCAGCCAGTACCGTGGGGATCAATGTGGTGGGATATAAATATTTTGGCGTGCTGGTATGCGGTATTTTATGCGGCATGGGAGGTGCTTATCTGTCAATAGGGCAGTTGGATCTGTTTGTTGAAGGAATGACAGCCGGACGAGGCTACATTGCCGTTGTTATCAATGCGTTTGGCCGTTACAGTCCCTTGGGGGCATTGCTGGGAAGTATGTTTTTCGGTTTCTTTGACTCTCTGCAGATGCTGTTTCAGGACAGTGGCATTCCCAATCAATTAATGAGGATGATTCCTTATCTGTTTACTTTAGTTGTGATATCATTTGGTATCCGCAAATCATGTACACCGGCTGGTGTTGGAAAATTTCAGGAGGAATAGAAAGAATGATAAGTGATTGGCAAAATGCATCCCGTCCGGTCAATGAGGACGGAAAACAATATCATATTCAATGTGGAACAGGTGATGTGGCTAAGTATGTGCTCCTGCCTGGGGATCCAAACAGAGTGGAAAAGATTGCTGACAAGTGGGACAGTGCAAGGAAAGTGGCTGACTACCGGGAGCACGTCACCTACACCGGTAAGATCGGAGATCTGGAGATATCAGCCTGTTCAACCGGCGGCGGCGGTGGTTCTACTGCGAGCGCATTGGAGGACCTGGCTGAAATTGGCTGTGATACGGTAATCCGGGTGGGAACCTGTGGTGCCATGCAGGAGTATATTGAGCCTGGAGATTTAATTATCTGCACAGGAGCTGTGCGCAAAGAAGGGAGCAGCAGTGATTATGTGATTCCGGAATACCCGGCTTGCGCTGATTATGAAGTGACTCAGGCCCTGATTGAGGCGGCGGAGAGACTGGGATATACCTATCATGTGGGAATTGGCTATACGGCGGCCTCCTTTTTCTGCGGCCAGGGACGTCCGGGGGTTCATGGATACAGCCAGAGCTTTATGAAGACGATTCTGCCGGATATGAAGGCAGCAGGGGTACTGAATTTTGAGATGGAGGCTGCAACGGTCTTTACCATCAGCCGATTGTACCAGATGAGGGCTGGAGCAGTGTTTACGGTTATCGCAAACCGGGTCCGCAATGATTTTTCCTACAACAATGACGCAACAGACAAAAATATCCAGGTGGCTAATCTGGCCATGGTCATTTTGAATGATTGGGAAATGAAAAAGAAAAAGGCTGGAAAACGGTATTTTTACCCGGCCTTAATGAATGAAAAATAAAGGAGCAGAACAGATGAAATGTGCAGTGGTAGAACCTTTGGGAGTGAGTAAGGAAGTATTGATGGCAAGTGGGGCAGCGGCTTTGGGACCTGATGTGGTGATTGATTATTATCCGGACAGGACCGAAGATCCCCAGCAGCTGATTGAGCGCTCCGGGGATGCGGATATTGTGATGATATCCAATATTCCTTATGGCAGGGAGATCATGAGCAAGAATCCTAATTTAAAGATGATCTGCGTGGCATTTACGGGCTACGACCATATTGATATGGAATATTGCCGGGAACATAATATCACGGTATGCAACTGTTCCGGTTACGCCACAACAGCGGTAGCTGAGCTGGTTTTTGGCAGCGTGATTGCCTTGTACCGCCGCATAAAGGAGTGTGATGAAGCCACCCGTAATAACGGAACTAAAAATGGGCTCATAGGCTTTGAAATGGAAGGAAAGACATTTGGAATTGTGGGGCTTGGTGCCATCGGCGGCTCGGTTGCACGGATTGCTCAGGCGTTTGGCTGTGAAGTAATTGCTTACAGCGAAGGCTCTGACCCAATGGCTGACGTTGAAAATGTGAGTTTTTCGGAGCTGCTTCGCCGCAGTGATATTGTTTCGCTGCATGTTCCGCTTCTGGAATCCACAAAAGGGCTGATCAACAAGGAGACCCTTTCACTGATGAAGCCTACGGCTATTCTGGTAAATGCTGCCCGTGGTCCGGTAGTAGATAATTCCGCCCTGGCTCAGGCGCTTACTGATGGTGTGATTGCAGGCGCTGCCCTTGATGTATTTGACATGGAACCGCCGGTACCACAGGATTATCCTCTGCTGCAGGCACCCAACACCTTATTGACGCCTCACGTGGCATTTGCCACCGCGGAATCCATGGTAAAGCGCGTTGCGATTGCCTTTGACAATGTTAAGTGCTGGTTAGACGGAACTCCTGTACATGTAGTTTGATCAAAGGATATTTCGCAAAAACCCTCAGATCCCCGGAACGGGAAGGGATCTGAGGGTTTTTATTAATCAATGGTTCAGGATTGTTGCTTTGCTTTGTAATAATGCCCCAGCTTATCGGTGGCAATAATTGCATCACGGACTAGCTCGGGTGTTACCGTAAATGGCATATTGCCCATTGTGTCATTAGGGCTGCATGCTAATTCAGCGACCTTCATTAATTCATCCATTCGGATTTCGTTTATTCCAAGATCCTCCAGGGTTGTAGGCAATCCTACCTCCAGACAAAAATGAATGACTTCTTCAAATTCTTCCTGAGGGGCATTCTCAAGTACTAACTGAGCTAATGTGCCAAAAGCTACTTTTTCCCCATGGTAGCACTGATGTGTTTCGTGTATGGCTGTAAAACCATTATGAATTGCGTGGGCAGCCGCGATGCCGCAGCTTTCAAAACCAATACCTGATAAATAAGTATTTGCCTCAACAATATTTTCCAGTGCTTTTGTACACACCTTTGCCTGTGCGGAAACAAGAGCTTTTATACCGTCGGAACGTAATGTATCATAGCATAATCTGGCAATTGCCATCGAGGTAACGGTATAATAACCGCCAATAAAGTTAGGGCTGTTTGACTGCATACATGCGCGGGCTTCGAAATAGGTTGCCAATGCATCGCCCATACCGGATACCAGCAGACGTACCGGTGCGCGGCTTACGATTTCAGTGTCAACCAAAACCATGTTTGGATTTTTTGGAAGAAAAAGATACTCTTCAAACGCGCCGTCCTCTGAATAGATTACCGATAAAGCGCTGCAAGGCGCATCGGTTCCTGCAATGGTGGGGACGATAACCACAGGTGCTTCTGCATAATAAGCAAGAGCTTTTGCCGTATCATGTATCTTACCGCCACCGATTCCCACAACAACATCACAACCAGATGCCTGATAAGCGCTTACTAAGCGGTCAATTTCTTTGCGCGAGCATTCACCCTGAAATATTTCAAAATATATACTTGTGTTGAATTCCTTTGCGCTTTTTTCAATGGGTTCTTTAATACGGCCCTTACCGGCTTCGCTAACTAAAATAAAGGGGGCCTTTCCTAAATTCTGCAAATGTTTGCATAATTCATTTAGTATTCCTCTGCCTTGGACGTAGCGTTCCGGACTGCCAATTATGTTAGCCATTTTATTTCCTCCTTAGATGGTAAATCGATAAAATTATATCTATACGAGTCATTATATTTTTATTCGGATCAAATGTCAATCCGCTAATCTCACAATAGTTAAATTTTTATCATAACAATTTTTGCATCAGGGATTTATAAAATCGCTTTGAAATGCCATCTTGCATTTTACTCCAGGATAAGATAAGATAAAAATAATTTGTAATAGCCAAGCATGCAAAATGAAAGGAGTAAGTTAAATATGGCCAGTATACGAGATGTTGCTTTGAAGGCTGGAGTTGGGATAGGTACTGTTTCCAGGGCTTTGAATGGGACTGGTTATATAGCAGAAGATACCAAGAAAAAGATCCTTGACGCTGTAAAGGAGCTGGAGTATGTGCCCAATGAACTGGCTCAGAATCTATATCGTAAGCGATCCGGCTTCGTAGGGGTCATGGTTCCTGACTTGGAACATCCTTTTTTTGCAGGCTTGACTAAATACATAGAGATTGAGCTGTATAAACATGGCTATAAGTGTATGATCTGTGGTGTTGATAAGAAATTCTTAAAACAGGAAGAGTACTTGGAGATGCTGCAGAGAAATGTTATGGATGGACTGATCAGCTGTGTGGATATTGCGGCTGATACCGATATAAGTAATATACGGCGGCCTATTGTATGTATGGACAGGAGCTGGGGGCCTGATGTGGCCAATATCCATTCTGATCATCGTTTAGGAGGCCAGATGGCAGCAGATGTTTTATTAAAAGGAGGCTGCAAAAAGCTAGTACAGTTTATGCCCATGCCATACGATAACTGGTTTTTTTTAGAAAGGCACAGAGCATTCCGGGAGAGGGCAGAGGAGAAAGGGTATAAGGTTTTGGAGGTATATACTCCAAGAGACCGTATGATTTCTGAATACGGCGAATGGGTGAGACAGGAATGTGTCAGGTTTATTGAATATGCTGATGGGATTTTTGCAGATGACATTGCAGCAATCACCTGTTTAAAGGTAGCTGAAGAATATAAGATTTCTGTTCCCGGAAGATTAAAAATTGTGGGCTATGATGGGATTCCGCTCACCAGAATGATATACCCAACCATAGCGACCATATGCCAGAACCTTCCGGAAATAGCCAGACGATGTGTGAAAACCATCATGCAGGAAATGGAAGGTGCCAAGCACATTGAACTGGATCAGATTGTAAAGGTAAGCTACCAGGAAGGTGGAACTGTTTAGTCAGGCCTGGAACATAAATTTAATAGGACAGCAGTATGGGTTATTTGATATTTTATGCCTTTTTATGATCAAAGCCGCCCCATGAAGAAATATTTATGTCTTCTTCATGGGGCGGCTTTTGTCTTGGATTTTTACTGACAGCTCATACCCAAAGCTTTGAGAAAAAGGATATGCATCAATAAAAATGGAACAAATGTGGAACAAAGCGTGTTGAAACAGAAATATATTAAAATCAAAGGTGTAACGGAATAAATGAACCGCCTGAATGTCACATGTGATTAGTGAAAATTTATAAATAGTATAAATGAAAATTAGTAATAGTGAATAAAATTGATTTTTGTTTTAGATTTATATTGATAAATTGTACAAATCGAACTATAATAAAAATGTGGAACGGGTTTCACATAAAATATATCACAAAAATTATCCTGCAAAGAGGATAAGCGCAGACCTTTTATTGGAAAGAAACCGCTATCTATTCGTAGCTCCGTAAAAGGAAAGGAGGAGAAGTGAGGTATGAGTAATAATCGCAAAGAAACAACCGCTTTGCTGAAAAGCAAAAGGCATTTAAAAGGAAATCTGAGGAAAGCATTGGCTTGCTGGCAGCTATATGTGCTTTTGCTTCCCGCGGTAATCTGGCTCCTGGTATTTGCTTACTATCCCATGTATGGGTTGGTTATTGCTTTTAAGGATTTTAAGCCAAGGGTGGGAATTATCAACAGCCCCTGGGCAGTGCCGCTTCTGAAACATTTCCAGACGTTTTTCAGTACCAGCATTGCCATGACCGCAATTAGAAATACGGTTGTTATCAGCTTGTTAAGCCTGGTGATTGCATTCCCAATCCCGATTATTTTTGCTCTTTTACTGAATCAGATCACCCAAAATGGAGCAAGAAAGGCGATTCAGACGATCTCTTATGCTCCGTACTTTATGTCTAACGTAGTAGTGGTAAGTATTATAACTGTTTTATTCTCTGCCAACGGTCTGGTGAACAACTTGATCAGAGGGGCAGGCGGCCATGAGATTTTGTTTACCAGTTCTGCCGAATGGTTCCGGAC
>JAEWRS010000055.1 GCA_023398855.1 Bacillota bacterium | reverse complement strand
CCCTTAGAATGTCCAAAAAAAATGCCGGCAATGGAGCCCAGGTCCGGCTTTCCGTATTTTCCTTTCTGAGATATACCAATTTTTCCTTCTGCCAAAAGTGTATCCAGCACCTCTTTTAAGTCTTCCCTCTGATCCTTTGGAATGTCAATGAGCACCGCCAGTTCCTTTAATTTCATAGGCACGTAGGCAGGGTCTTCAAACAGCTGGGTAAGCATGGACTTCCGCTGTATTAATTGTTCTTCTGTCATTATCGTCCTCTCTTAAATATCATTTATCTATTTTTATTACATTCTTTTCTTTATTATCCGCACTTTACCAGGAGGTATTACAAAATGAGCCAATAATGTGAAAAAAACACCCTTGTTACCATACAAGAGTGTTTTGTCCTTACAGTATATTCAGATTCAGTACCAGTGCCAGAATGAAAAACAGGACTGCTCCGTATTTTGTGAATTTCTCCAGTTTTCCTTCCATGGAACGGCCTTTGTTCTTACCCCAGTAGGTATCTGCCATACCGCCGATGGAACCCAGGCCCTGACTCTTTCCTTCCTGTAAAAGAATTATTGCTGATAAAGCAACACATATGATAACAAATATGATTGATAAAATATTCCTGATCACGTTTCCCACCTCCTATAGTCAAACACAAGCTATCATACCATAATTTTTCAGAAATTACAATATATTTTTATATTTTTATGTTCAATATTATCTCTTATTTTCTACTCTATTATGATAGAAGCTTCTTAATCTCCCGCTTAACGTGACTTTTAGAGCTGTGCCAAAAAGAAGCCAAAGAAATAAACAGGTACCTTCAAAAAAAATCTTGACATTTTCAACAGGTACCATTACAATGTATATAAGGTACCTGTTGAACTTACAACCTAAGGAGGTAATTATTATGATGAAAGATAACTTTACAGAGCTTTACGAAAAGCTCTCACGGCTTCAATGGCTTTTACAGCGTCACCATTTACAGCAGCATGCACAGCACGGTCCCATGGCCGATCCGACCCGGGGACAAGGCAGGGTTTTAGCTATGCTCAAAATGCAATCGGAAATCAGTACAAAAGACTTGTCTTATCTGCTGGGTATTCGGATACAATCCCTTAACGAGCTTCTTAACAAGCTGGAAAAAGGTGGCTATATCACCCGCACTCCTTCCGAAGCTGACAGACGCGTCATGCTGGTACAGCTCACTGAAAAAGGAAAAACTGAGGAGCAGCCCCGCTGGGATATTGGAGATATCTTCAACTGCCTCAGTGCGGAGGAACAAACCTTATTCGGTGAATATCTTGACCGCGTTATTTCAGCACTTGAAGCCCAGCTTGGGGATGCCGCTGAAGACGACCGGTTGGAATGTCTGCGATCTGCCCGTGAGAGGATGTCCATGCACGGCGGCAGGCACCCATTTGACCGCAGGGATGACTTCCATGGCCGGCATAACAGAAGGCAGGGAGATTCTCATGGCTCCGGACATTTTGGACCAGGCTGTAATGATCCACGGCAATAAAAGAATTGGCGCTGTCTTTCCAAAAGTGGATTGGCAGCGCCTTATTTTTTGCACCATTCTTCAGGCAGCATTCCTTTTACATCATTCCAGATAGCTGAAAGCCGGTCTTCTGCCTCTCCCATCGTCTCTCCCCTGGTCCCTATATAAATCTTGACCTTTGGTTCTGTGCCTGAGGGTCTGATACAGATCCAGTTGTCCTCCTCCAACAAGTAATACAGGACATTGGAACGCGGAAGTCCTGTCCGGGCTTTTGCTCCATACTGCAAGCTGATTTTCCGATCCTCCCCGTAGTCGTAACATTCCACTGTTCCAAATCCACCTGCGGATATAAATGGCTGAAGTCTCAGCTTTTCCATCAGACCGGTAATCTCTTCTAGTCCTTCTGGCCCTGTCTTTACTATCGTATGGAGACTTTCCCTGTAGTATCCGTATTTCTTATAAAGGTTCTCCATTTGATCCCATAAGCTCAATCCCTTGCTTCTATAATAAACTGCCGCTTCACACAGGGTCATGACAGCGGATACCGCATCCTTATCCCGGGAATTTGTGCCAATGAGGCAGCCAAAACTTTCCTCAAACCCAAAGAGATACTCATAGGTTCCCTGCTCTTCAAAAAGTCTGATCAGTTCTCCTATGTATTTAAAACCAGTCAGGGTCTCCATAAGCGTTACCCCATATTCCTTGCAGGCGGCTTTTGCCATTTTTCCGGAAACAATGGTCGTCACAACCGCGCCTTTTAGGGGCAATGAGCAGTTTTCCTTCCTGCGGCTCAACAGATATTCACAGATAATCATTCCCGTCATATTGCCGGTTAATGCCATGTAGTCCCCAGTTTTTCCAGCCTTCACATACACGCCTAGACGGTCCGCATCCGGATCAGTCGCCAGTACCAGATCAGCCTCCACGTTCCTTGCCAATGCAAGTGCCATGCCAAATGCCTGTTCATCCTCCGGATTAGGAGAATTGACCGTTGGAAAATTTCCGTCCGGCTGTTCCTGTTTTTCCACAACAAATACTTTATCAAATCCAAGCTCTTTTAGAATTCTTCTTACCGGAATGTTTCCCGTTCCATGAAGAGGGGTGTATACAATTTTTATATCTGATGCACCTTTTTTCATGACTTCCGGTTCCTGCACCAACGCTCTCAGTGCTTTTATGTAACACGTCTCCATGTCCTTGCCAATGAAGCAAAGCAATCCCGCGCATTGGGCCTTTTTCCCGGACATGCTCTTAACGCCGGAAAAATCGGTTACAGCCTTCACCTCCCGGAGAATCTCCACATCTCTAGGTCCTGTGATCTGTGCTCCATCCGACCAATAGACCTTATAGCCGTTATAATTCCAAGGGTTATGGCTGGCCGTCACCACGATACCAGCCATACAGCCCAGTTCTCTGACGGCAAAAGACAGTTCCGGCGTGGGACACAGGTGGTCAAACAGAGACACTTGGATTCCATTGGCACAGAGACACAAGGCAGCTTCCATGGCAAACTCTTTGGAATTATGGCGGGAATCATAAGCAATTACCGCCTTTTTCTCTCCCTCCTGCTGCTTCATATAATTGGCAAGCCCCTGGGTGGCTTTTCTTACGGTATAGCAGTTCATCCGGTTTAATCCTGCTCCCATCAAGCCTCTTAAACCCCCCGTTCCAAATTCCAGTTCCTGGTAAAACCGGTCTCTGATTTCTTCCTCATCCCTGAGCCCCAGGAGTTCTATTCTTGTCTCTGCATCAAAATATTCATCTCTGCACCATTTTAGATATTCCTTCTTATAATCACTCATCACTGCTTCTCCCAATCTCAACCTCTTTTGCGTATGCCACAATTTTTACAAAAATCCCGTCTCCTTTCGTCCATTTGGGGGAAGTCCAGCCATGGGATTTTTCCACTGACAGAGGGGCTGTGAACGTCATAAACCTTCCCTGTGCAAACACATCAGACCGGGAACTTTTTAAGCTCCGGCAAACAGTCCCCTGAAACAGAATCTCTTTCAATGAGCTGGACATCCAATACCAGCTTTTCTACCTTTCCCCTTGGTTTTTCCATGGATTTCAACAGACATTCCATGGCCTTCTTCCCCATCAGCACTTTGTCAACCCTCATTGTGGTAATGCGGGGAGCTACCATATTGCTTAGTTCAATGTCGTCAAAACCCACGATGCTGATATCATCAGGGACCTTTAATCCGCATTGGGACAGGGCCTTGCACATGAGAATAGCTAATTTATCGTTAGAACAAATCAACGCATCCGGCTGTTCCCCAAGTGTCTGATAGAATGCTGCCAGGCTTGCCGCATCCTGATTGATGACCGCTTCCTCCACCTTACTCAAAACAGAATATCTTCTGATATAAGAAATCCCTTCTTCAAAAGAAGGAAAATCCAGGTGCTGCTGCATGGCCTCCTGATATCCCCAAAAACGTTCCCTGATGCTAGGCGTATATTTTAAATCGCCGAAAAATCCGATCTTCTTAAACCCCCTGTCCAGCAGGTATTTTGTCAGCTTATAGGCCCCGGCCGCATTGTTGGTCATCACGCAGTCAGTAGGCGTTTCCACGGACTCATGGTCCAGCAAAAGAACCGGTATGGAATAACCCTTCAGACTTCTTAAGTACTCTTCGTCGATCTTTCCTACCACAATCAGCCCGGAAACCTTGTGCTGCTCTACACAGGCCGGTATTTCATGGTTTTTTTCAAAGGAATTGATGAATAAGTCATACCCGGCCTTTTTTGCGGCCTCTTCCAGTCCCAGGAGAATTCTTCCGTAAAACTGCATATCTTTAAAGAAACGATCTTCCAAAAGGATGCAGATATTTTTATTTGAATAGGATGCCGCATATTTTGCACTCTGGTCTAAATATCCTGTCTCTTCAGCAGCATTCAAAACCAGCCTCCTGGTCTCTTCACTGACACCAGCCCGGTCGGTTAGTGCGCGGGAAACGGCATTGATGGAAAGATTCACTTTTCCCGCTATTTCCCTCATGGTAACCCGTTTCTTCATATTCCAATCCGCCTTTCTCGTTTAAAGCTCCTGCATCTCGGCTAACAGGCTGCTGACGGAAAAATCCGCCCGGCATATTTTATCATCCGCAGCACCGTAGAAAAGAGTGACCATTCCATTCTCTGCCAGACAGCCACAGGTAAAGAC
>JAEWRS010000042.1 GCA_023398855.1 Bacillota bacterium | reverse complement strand
GATTAAGGGTGAGGTAGTCTTTGAGCACGTATCCTTTGCTTATGGAGATGAGCCGGACCGGCTGATTCTTGATGACGTGAATTTCTCCGTTAAGCCCGGAGAAACCATAGCGCTGGTAGGACCGACTGGCGCTGGAAAGACCACCATAGTAAATCTTATCAGCCGATTTTACGAAACGAATGCTGGAAAGATTTTTATTGACGGACACGAAATAAAAGAAGTGACCTTAAATAGCTTAAGGAGTCAGATGGGAATCATGACCCAGGATAATTTCCTGTTCTCCGGAACCATACGGGACAATATCAAATACGGGCGACTGGATGCGACTGATACTGAGGTGATGGATGCAGCTAAGGCAGTCAATGCCCATGAATTTATCATGAAGCTGGAGAACGGTTATGATACGGTGATCAGCGAGAGAGGCGCAGGTCTTTCCATCGGACAGAGGCAGCTCCTGGCATTTGCAAGAACCATGGTATCAATGCCTGGGATTTTGATCCTTGATGAGGCAACCTCCAGTATTGATACCCATACTGAGCTTCTGGTTCAGCAGGGAATCGATGCACTTTTGCGGGGCAGGACTTCTTTTGTCATTGCCCATCGCCTTTCTACGATCCGGAAGGCTGACCGTATATTTGTCATTGACCAGGGAAATATCATGGAGGCCGGAAGCCATAAGGAACTGATGGATCAAAAAGGCGTCTACTATAAACTTTATCAGAGCCAGTTTTCCTAAGGGGTGTCATAAAACTGTTATTTATAGATGCACGCATACTTTGTGGGAGTTTTGTTCCAATTGAAGGCATTGCAGTTCACTGCACCAGCTGAATTAGGGGCAAATATACCACAAAGTGGGGCGTGCTGATTTATGCCGTGAGCTTTCAAATAAGCCATGGATTGGAAAAAAGATTGACCGGACGATGGAAATGCAATAGAATAGAAGGCGAGGTGATATAAGATGACAGAAGGAGCATTGGTTTTAGAAGGGGGTTCTCTAAGAGGCGTATTTACGGCTGGCGTGTTGGATGTGTTCCTGGAACATGGGATTGAGATGTCTTATGTGAACGGGGTTTCAGCCGGTTCCATGTGCGGCATGAGCTATGTGAGCAAACAGATCGGCCGTACCATTAAAGTGGATTTGAACTATGTCAATGATAAACGGTTTTTAAGCTTTCGGAATATGGTAAAGCACCGTTCCATTTTTAATTTTGATTTCCTGTTTGGGGAATTATGCGATACCCTGGTTCCCTTTGACTATGAAACTTTTTGGAAATCACAGCAGAAATTCGAAGTGATTGCTACCCGCTGTAAGACAGGAAAACCGGAATACTTTGAAAAGAGCTCCTGTGATGATTTTATCAGTGCAGTAAAGGCATCCAGCAGCATTCCTATCTTATCGGGAATGATCCGCGTTAAGGGTAAAAAATATCTGGATGGCGGATGCTCCATGCCCGTTGCGTACCAGAGGGCTATTGATCTGGGATATAAGAAGATCGTTGTAATTCTCACCAGAGAACGCGGGTTTCGGAAAGCCCAACTGGACAACTGGACAAAAAAAGGGTATGATCGTTATTTTGAGCCCCTGCCTGAGTTTCTGGAGGCCTTGAAGGAGGTTCCGGACCGGTATAACCGGATGCAGGAAGAGATCGACTGTCTGGAAAAGGAAGGCAAGATTTATGTCATCCGTCCGGATAAGCACGTGACTGTCCAGAGGACGGAAAAGGATAAGAGGAAGCTGGAATCCCTTTACGAAGACGGACGAAGGCTGGCAGAAGAACATATGGGGAAGCTAAAAGAGTATCTGGAGATTGCTGAGTGAGGAAATACCTTGCAGGTATCCCTTTATGCCCGAAAAAAGGGCAGTAATAAGGAAACACCTTGCAGGTATCCCTTTATGCCCGAAAAAGGGCAGTAATAAGGAAAGGAAAGTACGGTATAGTTTATGAGTATTTACGATACATTAAACCCAATGCAAAAGGAAGCGGTACTCCATACGGAGGGACCGCTTCTTGTGCTGGCAGGAGCCGGGTCCGGTAAGACCAGGGTACTTACACACCGGATTGCTTATTTAATAGAAGAGAAGAACATTAATCCATGGAATATCCTGGCCATTACCTTTACTAATAAGGCGGCAGGGGAGATGAGAGAGCGAGTAGACCGTCTGGTTGGTTTTGGTGCGGACAGCATCTGGGTCTCCACTTTTCATTCATCCTGTGTGCGCATTCTCAGGCGGCATATTGAAAACCTTGGTTATACCTCGAATTTCACCATATATGATTCCGATGACCAGAAGACCCTGATGCGCCATGTGTTGAAAGGCCTTGATCTGGATCCAAAGATCTATAAAGACCGCGCCATGCTTGGACTTATCTCCACAGCAAAGAATGAGCTTGTGACGGCAGAGGAATTTGAACTGAACGCTGGAGGAGACTTCAGACAGAAAAAGGCAGCTCAAATCTATAAGGAATACCAGAACCGGCTAAAAAAGAACAATGCCCTGGACTTTGATGACTTAATCATGAAGACTGTTCAGCTATATCAAAATAACCCCGAGATTCTGGATTATTATCAAGAGCGTTTTAAATACATCATGGTAGACGAGTATCAGGATACCAATACAGCTCAGTTCAAGCTTATAAGCCTGCTGGCAGGAAAATACAGAAACCTTTGTGTTGTGGGAGATGACGACCAATCCATTTATAAGTTCCGCGGCGCTAATATTGAAAATATCCTAAACTTTGAAAAGGCGTACACAGGAGCAAAGGTAATTAAACTGGAACAAAATTACCGGTCAAGCCAGAGCATACTAAATGCTGCCAACGAAGTGATCCGCCATAACAGGGGGAGAAAGGACAAAACCCTGTGGACCGCCAACGAAGAAGGCTCCATGGTGCAGTTTAGGCAGTTTGAAAATGCTTCCCAAGAGGCTGATGCTATTGTACAGGATATCCTAAACAGCTCCTCCGATTACCAGGACTGTGCTGTTCTTTACAGAACCAATGCCCAGTCTCGTCTGATTGAAGAAAAGTGTCTTCAATACAATGTACCGTATCGCATGGTGGGAGGCGTAAATTTCTATCAGAGGAGGGAAATCAAAGATATTCTGTCCTATTTAAAGACCATTGCAAATGGAAGAGATGACTTATCCTCTTTGAGAATTATCAATGTGCCAAAGCGAGGAATCGGAGCGACCAGCTTAGGAAGAGTGCAGGCCTTTGCATCAGAACACGAGTTTGCTATTTATGATGCTTTTTGCCGGGCAAAGGCTGTGCCAGGACTGGGAAAAACTGCAGAGAAGATTATTAAATTTACGGAGTTAATTGAAGATCTCCGTGCAAGGCTTGAAGAAGAGACTTATTCCATTCATGAGCTGATAGAAGACATCCTGGATGAAACCGGTTATCAAAAGGAACTGGAAGCAGAAGGAGAGATTGAATACCAGACCCGTTTGGAAAATATCGAAGAGCTCATCAATAAGGCAGTCAGCTTTGAAGGTGAGCATGAACACTCCAATCTGAATG
This sequence comes from Bacillota bacterium, assembly GCA_023398855.1. Classification (GTDB taxonomy): domain Bacteria; phylum Bacillota; class Clostridia; order Lachnospirales; family Lachnospiraceae; genus Lacrimispora. The sequence continues at coordinate 61 of JAEWRS010000042.1, read as the reverse complement.
AGTTTTTGGAAGAGGTGGCATTGGTGGCTGAAGTGGACCGTATGGATGATTCAGAAAACAG
>JAEWRS010000542.1 GCA_023398855.1 Bacillota bacterium | reverse complement strand
GTACAAAGGTTATTTCAAAAGGGCTGATCCAGGGGGACAAGTGGATTACCAGGCATCTGGGAATTGAGGAAGGAGAAAGGGTGATCTGCATAAAAAGGCTGCGTCTGGTGAACGATGTGGCGTCCATTCTGGAGGAAGATTATTTTCATGCCAATATGGAATTTATCTTAAATGAGGATGTGGAGAATAACCAGCTGATGGATATCATAAGAAAACGGACTGGCAAAAAGGCTGATGCTTTTAATGATATTATGGATATTAAGTATGCGAATAAAGAGCAATCGGAAGTACTTGGCTGTGCAGTAGGGATGCCCCTTCTGTGCGTCAGCCAGAGCGTATACGGGGAACAGGGGCAGATTTTATATTTTAACCAGCAATATATCAGAACAGACATTTATAAATTTACAGTTAAATCTGTTAATCGGTCCGAATGATTATTTTTACAGGCAAAGGTCTAAAGAGCACCCAATCATAAAGATATGAAAAAAGCCCATAATTCTGAGGAATATGGGCTTTTTCTATGGCATAATCGTTTTGGAAATATGAATTATCTGAAGATAAAACAAATTGCGCAGCAGACTATAATTAAAGAGATTAATATGGTGGTTGTCTTTACTTTTTTACCTAACAGGTAGTACATGCCTCCAAACAGTGAAAGGGGAATGAGGCAAGGCATGATCTGGTCTAAATAGTTGGTCAAAGGCTCAGCAAAATCACCGCTTCCTACCATGATTGGTAAATCAAGCCAAATCTGATTGCAAATCATGCCGCCTATTACCATAAGCCCAATAATACCTGCATAATAGGATACCTTCTGCATGATACCGCTGTCGGCAATTTTGGAAATAAAGCCGGATCCTAATCCATAACCATATTTTAAGCAGTAATAGCGGATGATAAAGGCCGGTATGTTAAAAATTAATAAGTACAGAAGCGGGCCTGTGATATTGCCTGATTGTGCAAAGGAGATTGCGATCCCTGCAGCAATAATACGCAGGGTTCCTGGAATCAGTGAATCGCCAATCCCGGCCAAAGGTCCCATCAGAGAAGTCTTCACTGCGTTTATGGAATTCCCGTCAAATTCTGGGTTGCCGGCATTTTCTTCCTCCATTGCCGCATTAATGCCCATAAGCAGAGTGGAAAGCTGGGGAGTAATAGCCATAAATTCCAGACCACGTTTTAAGGCCTGAATGCGTTTTTCTTTATTTTCCTCACCCGGATACAGCTTGCGGATGACCGGTGTCATGCCATAAGAATAGCCAAGATGCTGCTGGCGCTCATAGTCCCAGGAAATATCTAATTGGCAGGAACGCAGATAAATTTGTTTTAATTCTTTTTGTGATATCTTTTTTTTCTCAGAATTCGTTGTCATCCAATGAACCTCCTTCTGTAACCGCTTTTTCTTCATGGGAATTAAAATACAGGAATGCTACGATACAGCACCCAATACCGGCCAGGCCGATTACAGGCATTTTTAAATAAGAAGCCAGAAGGAAACCAAGGAAAAGAAAGCAGGACAATTGTTTGTTCATAATCATTCTTGCGATCATGGCAAAACCAATGGCAGGAATGATTCCCGTGGCATAGTTTAAGCCATCATTCAGCCATGCGGGAATGCTGTTTACAACCTGTTCCATTACCGGTACTCCAAGATAAAAGCCCAGTGCAACAACCAGTGCCTGAGGTATAACCTGGGAAATAATTGCCATATAATGCATCTGGTCTACTCCATCGCAGTCTCCTTTTTCTGCATAGCGGTCGGCCCGTGCACCAAGCATGGGGACTACAAACATCATTAAGAAATTGGACAGCATAGCGCAGAGAGTAGAGATTGGTACAGCAAGAAGTACGGCGGAAGCTGCGTCAGAACCGGAAAGTATCACATAGGAGGTACCAATCACAGAACCAGCGGTATAGTCCGGCGGATTGCTGGCGCCAATTGGAAAAGCCCCCAGCCAGATTAATTCCAGGGTTGCACCTGTGATAATGCCTAAATGCATATCCCCCAATACAAGGCCAGTCAGCGTGGACATAATAATAGGGCGCCCTATGTTGCCACTTCCAAAAAAACTGTTCAAATAACCAAATGCCGCTACCAGAAACAACAGGGCAGCCTGGAAACCTAAGCTTTGCATATTTTATTCTCCTTTCGCAAGTATGATTTAAATAAAATCCATGACATTTAAGGGTTTTTCGTCAGGAACCATGCGTATTTCCAATTTCACATGTTTGCTGTTCATTTTGCGAAGCAGGTCGCAGTCCTTATCAGATACAAAGATGGCTTTTGAAATCTGACGTTTATCAGATGCAGATTTTATACCGCCAAGATTGATGAATTTTATATCGGGAACCTCTTCTGTCAGCCGATAGGCATCCTCAATTGATTCCAGCAGTATAAATAGGTTGTACTTGTCGGTTTTTCCTGCCCTGATATTGGCAACGGAATCTTCCATGCTTTTGATTACTAATTTTACACCGGATGGAGCTGCCATACGAAGAGCCCCCATACGCAAAGCGTCCTTTGCCACCTCATCATTGGCAATGAGAATGCAGTCCACTCCCAGAGTTTTAGTCCATGCAAATGCTACCTGTCCATGAAGCAGCCGATGGTCCACCCTAACCATTTTAATCATATCATTACCTCCTTATATCATTTACCAGTTCCATCAGCTCTTTTACATGACAGCCACAAAGCTCACCGGTATCTTTTCTTGTATCTTTAAAGTAGCTGCCAACGATGGCTCCATCGGCCACTTCAAATTGAGTGCGTATATTTTCTTTGGTTACCCCTGCCCCTACGATTAATGGAAAATCTCCCAGCGTGTTTTTAAATTGAAGAATCTTGTCCATGGAGGTTTCTTGTCCGGTTGCATCTTGTGTTACGGTTACCGCATCACAGCGGCTTTTAGCAATAACCAGATCTTGTTCTGTTGTGTTTACGGATAAGACAGGCTGGTATTTGAACCGTACACCGCCCATGACAGGGATATTTACACGTTCGCGGTACATATTTAAAAACGCTTCCACAGTAGCCTCATCTCTCGGTTTTACATGACCAACAACAGAATCAAGCTGAACAAAACAGGCTTTGTGTCTTTTGGCCAGTTCAAAGCCCATGGCATCCACATTCAGGCAGTTGACACCGTATGGGATTGGGAGATTCTGGTTATGGGCATATTCCAGTATTCTGTCTAATTGGTAATAGTTACCAAAGTAATTCTCAAGAATAATCCCATCAATTCCATTGTTCAAATAGATATCTATTTCTTTCTGAGCCCGTTGATAAACATCATTATCGTCCATTCCCTTTAAATGAATCATACCCATAACTGGTTTGGGTTTGGCAAATAGCGCCAGAAAATTATTTTTTATCATTATAAAACATCTCCCTTTTATTAATTTATCTTAAAAATCGTTATCTTTTGATTCAGCCTCATCAAGTATTACCTGCCGTAAGCCTTCCCTGGAAAGCAATAACAGCTGATCAATGTCTTCCTGCCTCAGAGGATTGGGATAGGACACCATATACTCAATAATTAAGTTTAAGTTTATTCCTGCAAATAGAATTACATTAGGGTTTACGGTCAAGGGGTACATTGCGTTACATACACTTGCACCATATACATCGGCAAAGATCACATACTCATCTTGCTGATTAGATTGAACTTCCTCAGATATCTGTCTGGCAAAGTCCATTGCGCTCTGGCCAGGATACAGGCTATAGGTGACAATGGGATCAGCCATGGATCCCAGTATCATCTGCAGAGAATGTTTCATCCCTTTGGATAAATCGCCGTGAGAAGCAATTATAATTTTTTTCATTGAAATCTCCTTAAAATTAATGGGTCTGTTACCGGAAAGTTATCAGTAAATACATCAGGCTTTCTTATAACACATGTTAACACGTATTATTAATA
>JAEWRS010000538.1 GCA_023398855.1 Bacillota bacterium | reverse complement strand
TTCTTTTGAGCTAGCACAAGAAAATCCTCCCCTGGCCTATTTCGCACTGCTCTTTGCTTTCGTGAACATTATCCCATAAATCTTTTTCATGTCAAGGCTGGTCCTTAACTGGGCGGCAAGGAGGTTGTATTGTTCTTCCTTGTATTCTAGGTAGCTAAAACTGTCATCCAGTTCCATTGATACTCCTTTTTTTGCTGCAAGGGACTTTACAATTGTCATTGCTATTCCTTCTTTATCAAAGAAACCGTGAATGTAAGTACCATATACATTTCCCCTTTGGCAGCCATCCATTTTTGCCAGATGGGAGCCTGACTGGCTTTCCATCACATAGGCAAGGGGCGGCAAGGATCTGGAGGTTTCTCCCATATGGATCTCATAGCCTTCCACCATCATACCTGACAGCTCCTCAAAGATCCCTCCAACAGCGGAACAGGAGCCAGTTACTCTTGTCCTGGTCTTTTCCTTTGCAAATACCGTACGTACCGGCAGGAGCCCCATGCCACGTACCTCTGATGCTGTTGTTTCCGATTCCATCTGGAATGGATCTGATATGCTTTCTCCCAGCATCTGGAATCCGCCGCATATGCCAAATATTGGGGTCCCATTTGCCTGAAGCTTTAATATGGCAGCCTCCAGACCCTTTTCTCTCAGCCAAAATAAATCTTCTGCCGTATTTTTACTTCCAGGCAGAATAACCATATCCGGATTACCCAGATCTGATACACGGTCCACATACCGCAGACACACCTTTGGAAGGGCTGAAAAGACCTGAAAATCTGTGAAATTGGAGATTCTGGGCAACCGGATAACTACAATCTCTACTTTCGTCCATTCCGTTCTGGCCGTTCCCTCCAGATGATTTCCAAGGCTGTCCTCATCTTCTAAATCCACGTTCATATAGGGAACCACCCCTGTCACCGGAATGGAGAGCCTCTGTTCAATCATGTCAAGCCCTGGGTCCAGAATGGTTTTATCTCCCCGGAATTTGTTAACAATCAAACCTTTTATCATTTCTTTTTCATCAGGCTCCAAAAGCATAACGGTTCCATAAAGCTGTGCAAACACGCCTCCCCTGTCAATGTCACCCACCAAAAGAACAGGAGCATCAGCCATTTTTGCCATTCCCATATTTACAATATCATCCTGCTTTAAATTGATCTCTGCCGGACTTCCTGCTCCTTCTATGACAATGATATCGTATTCCTGGGAAAGCTTATGGAATGCCTGTTCAATCACAGGCACCAGTGTTTTCTTGAATGCAAAATACTCTCTTGCAGGCATATTTCCAATGGATATACCATTGACAATTACCTGAGACCCGATATCATTGGTTGGTTTTAACAGAATAGGATTCATGGCTGCCTCTGGTTTTACTCCCGCTGCTTCCGCCTGAACCGCCTGAGCCCTTCCCATTTCCAGACCCTCTTCTGTAATATAGGAATTTAAGGCCATATTCTGGGATTTAAAAGGGGCCACCCGGTACCCATCCTGCTTAAAAATTCTGCATAATCCTGCCACAATCAGACTTTTTCCTGCATTGGACATGGTTCCCTGTATCATGATCGTCTTTGCCATCTGTTTATTTCCCTTCTGTCACAATAGATTTCAATATGGAAAGAAATGCTTCATTTTCCTTTCGCTGCCTCACGCAGATGCGGTAATAAGTACTGTTAAGCCCTTTGTAATTGGAGCAGGAACGTATGAGGACCTTCCGGTCCAAAAGCTGTTTATAAAGGAGTTTTTCCCGCATAATAGCCTGCTGCCTTACATCCTTGAAAAATATATAATTTGCCATGGAATCAAAAACCTGAAAACCAAGATCAGAAAGAGCTGATTTTAAATACTCCCGTTCACAGGTTATTAACTGCCTCGTTTTCTCCACGTATGATTTCTCTTTAAGAGCGGCAACTCCCGTTGCCTGGGCAATGCTTGAAACACTCCAGGGCTGGCGGATAAGGTTCATTTCCTCCAAAATTTCTTTTTGGCTGCATATTCCATAACCCAGTCGAAGCCCTGCCATTGCATAGAGTTTGGTAAAGGCCTTTAACAGAAACACGTTATCATAGCTCCCTCGTCCAATGAGTTCCAGAACAGAAAACTGTTCCGGCTCCTGCAAAAATTCATTAAAACATTCGTCCACCACGCAAAAGATTTTATGGTCCCGGCAATATTCCAGGATATCTGCCATATCTCCCCGGTCTGTGGCAAAACCAGTGGGATTATTGGGATTACATAAAAACAGCATCTGAAAATCCAGCCCGCTTTTATCCAGCCATGCTTTCAGTTCCTTTCTTTCCAGCCGAAATCCGTTTTCCTCTTTTAAGGTAAAATGCACCACATGGCAAGAGCAGGCCTTAAGGGCCTGTTCATATTCCAAAAAAGACGGTGCAATCAGCAGGGCGTTTTTCGGTTTTAATACCTGTACCACCTGAAAGATCAGATCAGCCGCGCCATTGCCGCAAATCAGGTAATCCGGGGAAATCCCGTGAAATCCGGCAAGCTCTCTGCGAAGCTCCATGGATTGACTGTCAGGGTAACAGGCGCATTCATCTGCTGCTTTATAAACAGCCTCTTTTACTCCCTGAGGAAGTCCAAGGGGATTAATATTAGCCGAAAAGTCCATTGTCACATTGTTTGTATAAATATCTCCGCCATGCTGGTATTCCATATTGTTTTTCTCCTGATCAAATGTTAATTAATTAAAAAGATATGACAAACAGCAGGAATACAGGAATCAGACCTAACACATAAGTTATGGTCATCAGGCGGTTTGCCCTTGGGATGTCCCGGTATTCTACCGGCCTGACCGGATCTCCGATGGTGGGTTTTTCATATAGCTTTCCAAAATAATAAGCACTCCCTGCCAATTGGATCTGTAACGCACCTGCGCAGACTGCTTCTGTTTGTGCTGAATTGGGACTTTTATGGTTGAATCGGTCCCTTTTAAACACCATCAGGCCGTTTCTGCCGCTGTAGGGATTTCCTTTTCTCCTGTTTCCATATAAAAACTGACACACATACCCTGCTCCGATCATAAGAACTGCAGATAACCGGGCCGGTATGAAATTACAGGCATCGTCAAGCCTGGCCGCTGCCCGCCCAAACCAGAGATACCGTTCATTTTTATAACCAACCATGGAATCCATGGTATTTACCGCTTTATATAAAAACACTCCCACGCCTCCAAATAATGTCATGTACAGCAAAGGTGCAATAATTCCATCTGAAGTGTTTTCCGCCACAGTCTCCACCGCAGCCTTTGTAATCCCTTGTTCTGACAAGTCTTTGGTATCACGGCCTACAATCATGGATACCGCTGTTCTGGCTCCTTCCACATCCCCACTTAAGAATGCCTGATAGACCTTCATACTTTCTTCCCCCAGGGAACGCCATGCCATCATCTGCCCGCACATCACGCTTTCTATGAGAAATCCGGCATATGGGGAAAAGGAATAAGCTGTCCACAGAATTGCTCCGGACACGGCTCCAGTGGCCAGAAGTACAAGGATCACCAGCCATAAACCGGCTCTCCTTTCCCCTGTTTCACCCTTGGGAAATCTTTTCCTGAGCTTTTTCTCCAGCCAGCTTATGAGCGAACCAATCCCACAGACCGGATGCCAAAGGAAACGGGGATCTCCAAAGCACAAATCCAGAAAGCAGCCTGCCAGCACTGCAGCTAAATGTAGTCTTATCATATTTATTTCCTGACCTTTTTCTATTTGATCTGAGAAGCAATTCCGCATACCATACGGTAAACTTCTTCTGATGTCCTGGCAAGACTGACCGATGCTCTGCCCGACACCTCTCTCCATTCCCTGTCCAGTGGATCCACAGGCACAATGCCGCATCCCAGTTCATTGGAGGTGATAATAACATGGGGATTCTGCTGACGGACCGCTGAAAGAAAGTCCTCCACGTTTTTTCCCTCTTTTAAAAGCCGTCTTATATACGCATGAAGTCCATGGATGATCCTGCACTTTACAGCAGCGTCAAAGCTGTCCCTGCTGCCTTCTGCGATTTTATACTCTTCCTTTTTCTTATTTTTCCACTCTGGTGCATCAGTGGGATCCATTTTCTTTGCCAAATCCAAGGCAAAGGCCAGCTTTCCCTGCCACGCACCACCTACAATCAATATCATGTTTTTTCTTTCCTTTTTTACAATGCTGCCGTATGAGAAACAACAGCAAGTCCTGCCACAAGGGCCAGTTCACAGATCTGCAAAAAATATCCTGCCAGATCACCGGTAATCCCTCCAAACTCCCGTTTCGCCAT
>JAEWRS010000522.1 GCA_023398855.1 Bacillota bacterium | reverse complement strand
TATTAATACAGCTTCCAAGATTACGCTGCGCATGATGTCCCGTAAAAAAGACGCAAAGCCAGACGAAAGCTTCCTGGAGATGCGGGTCCGCAATGCATGGGAATACAGAAAAGCAACCGTGGATACCTCCAGCTGCCGCCTGATCTTTGGAGAAGCTGATTTCCTCCCCGGTCTGGTTGTAGACAAGTTTTCAGACGTCCTGGTGGTGGAATCCCTGGCTCTTGGCATTGACCGGCTAAAACCTGTGATCCTGGATAAACTGAAGAAGGTTCTGGAAGAGGATGGGATTAAAATCCGTGGGATCTACGAGCGCAGCGATGCCAGGGTCCGCCTCCAGGAAGGCATGGAGCGCGTCAAGGGCTTCATTGGCCCGGCCTTTGACACCAAGGTGGAAATCATTGAAAATGGAGTCAAATACCTGGTTGATGTCCAGGATGGACAAAAAACCGGATTTTTTCTAGACCAGAAATACAACCGGCTGGCCATTCAGCCCTTATGCAAAGACAAACGGGTTTTGGACTGCTTTACCCACACAGGCTCCTTTGCATTAAACGCAGGGATAGCCGGGGCAAAGGAAGTCCTTGGAGTGGATGCTTCTGAGCTGGGTATTGCCCAGGCAAGAGAAAATGCAGAGTTAAACGGTTTCTCTGACCGGGTATCCTTCCGGTGTGCCGATGTTTTTGAACTTTTACCTGAGCTTGATAAAAACGGAGAGAAATTCGACGTGGTAATTTTAGATCCTCCTGCCTTTACCAAATCCAGAAACTCTGTTAAAAACGCGGTAAAAGGCTACCGGGAAATCAATCTCAGAGGCATGAAGCTGGTCAAAGACGGTGGCTACCTAGCCACCTGTTCCTGCTCCCACTTCATGACCCCTGAGCTTTTCACCAAAACCATACGGGAAGCAGCTGCAAACGTCCACAAACGCCTCCGCCAGGTAGAATACAGGACCCAGGCAGCAGATCATCCCATCCTGTGGGCAGGAGAAGAAACCTCTTATTACCTGAAATTCTATATTTTTCAGGTCTGTGATGAAAAATAAGAGGAATTCACCGGATCATACCCTTTTCCCAAGGAGCTGCTCTGCTTCCATCATATTTTCTATGACCGGTACTCCAAATGGGCAGCGTTCCTCGCAGCTTCCGCAGGCAATGCACTCGCCGCCGCCATGAAGCAGGCTTTGATAATGAGAACGGATAGAAGGCGGAACCTGTTCCTTATCAAGCCGCGCGATGTCCAGGTATTTGTTTACAGCAGCAATGTCTATCTCAGATGGGCATGGCTGGCAATGTCCGCAGTACACGCAATTCCCCTCAAAAGTGGTGTGCATCTCGTTAAAAATCCAGGAATAATCCTTATCCATGTCATCTGCAGTCAGGTACTTCATGGTATCCATCATTTCAGCCCTGGTTTTACAGCCTGTCAGGACACTGGCTACTGCCGGTCTTGACAGTGCATAGTGGACGCATTGAGCGGAGGTCATGGGCTTGCTGTAAGGCGTGTGTTCTGCTGATAGCAGTTTACCTCCCCCAAAAGTCTTCATAACCGTAATGCCCACCTGCTTTTGTGTACACCGCTTATATAATTCTGCACGCATGGGATCAATTCCCTGAAGCGCCTCAGACTGGAAACCATGATCAAGACAGTCGAAAATACTCGCTTTTGAAGGCAGCATATCAAATGCGGGATTAATACTGAACATCATCATCTCCGGCACTCCTGTTTCAATGACCTTTATTGCTGTTTCCGGGTTGTGGGAGCTAAAACCAATATGACGGATATGGCCATGCTGCTTTAAACGTTCTACGTACGTGATAAAATCTGTTTCAAAAACATTTTTAAAGTCCTGCTCTGAATCAATAAAAAACATCATTCCAAAATCTATGTAACCAAAGATCCTCAAAAGCTCTTCAAAATACTGTTTGACAACAGGTAAGTCCCGGCTGATATCGTACTGCATATTTATATTCGTGGAGCCGATATGTCCTTGCAGCATCACCTGCTCACGCCTGTTTCCAAGTGCTTTTGCAATATTCTCCCTGACTGGTGTTCCTGGCATAAAAACATCCATCATATTAACACCATATTCCAGTGCGGCATCAATCGTTTCCTTTACCTGTTCCAATGGCTTGCCGTCCAGATGTTCGCAGCCAAGGCCAATAATACTTGCATGTCTGCCTGTTTTACCAATTTCTCTGTATTCCATGTTATTACCCCCTCCCTTTCATAACAATCTCTTTATTTTTTGCCAAAGGATTGATCAGCTTCTTAATGACTCTTTCTATATGACTCCTGCTGATATTCCTGATGCCGGCTAAACCTGTCATGGCACCATTCCCTTGTAATATTATAACGATTATGACAACACTTGTAAACAACCAGCAAGGGCAAAAACAGAAACAGGCACATTAAAAAAGAAGCAGCTGCGGCTCAATGAAGAAATGATTACAGGAATGGACTGCAGCCGCAAAAAATGCCCCTCAATGAATGATTTAATCACACATTAAGGGGCATCTGCATTTTATTTAACCTTTCCTTACTCTAAATTCAATCTCCTGGAAAGGATACGCTCTGTGCCGAAAAAGAAGATGGCAAGCTGGATCAGACTGTAAATTATGGATCCCAGTAACGCCAGATGCATGACTAAAGCTACTCCCTGTGTACCTGGCATCATATCAATCCTTTGAACAAATGATTGAAAGAATGGTACTTTTGACAGTATGATCATTGCCAGACCGTTAATAAAGCCAAAAACCATTGATATTACAATAAAGGCCACAACAGACATCATAATCCGGCGTTTTCCTGAAAGATGGCCCAGTGCCATAGAAAAATACATATGGTAAAGTTTGACCAGTCCGCCGACAATGGTCAAAATAATCAGCTCAAGTACTAATAGCGGCCAGGATGGGACCTGGGCGATCCCACGGTTTATGGCAGCCCATACCTGGGGATCGGTAAATAACTTAAAAACGTCTGCAGGGCCAAAGGCACCCAACACCAGAATAAAAATAGATAAACAAGCTGTCAGAAAGCTGGCTAAAGACATCCCAAATGCCACCGTTCCCTTTGCTGCAATTAACTGCCAGGGCTTCACCGGCAGAGTAAACATCAAATAGCCCTCATCACACAGAAGACCTTTATAAAACCGCTGAATAACAATAATCAGGGTCAATACAGTCAGTGCCACCAGAACACCGAAATAGGCAATTACAGAAATCGTCTGTAGCAGACTAAGAATGCCGCTGCCAAAGCTTAAACCAGACATGAGATTGTTATAATAGCCGTTGGCCAGTGAGCCGATACCCACAAACGCATTGAAAATGGATACGGCAATCACTGCCAGATAAATGGGCGCAAGGGTGCGCACAATGGACTTGTATTCGTATTTGCAAAGTTTGCCAAACATCTTATTTCCTCCTTTTAATAGCTGCCGTATGCAAAGATTTCACGGAACAGCTGATCAACTGACTTGCCTTCCTGCTCCCGGATGTTATCCACGGTGTCGTGGCGCACTACCTTACCGTTTTGCAGGAATATAGCCTCATCTAACACACGTTCTATGTCGGAAATCAGGTGTGTGGACAGCATGACTGTGCCATTATCATTATAATTGGTCAAAATCGTATTCAGAATGAAGTCACGGGCTGCCGGATCCACACCGCCGATAGGCTCGTCAAGCAGATAAAGCTGTGCCTTCCTGCTCATAATGAGAGCAAGCTGTACCTTCTCTTTGGTTCCCTTGGACATGGTTTTCAGCCGGTCATTGGTCTGTATTCCAAGAGCTGCAAACATTTCCATTGCCTTTGCCCGATCAAAATCCAAGTAAAAATCAGCGAAAAAATCGGTCAGGTCACAGGCTTTCATCCAATCGGCAAAGTACATGCGGTCCGGCAAATAAGAAATGATTGATTTGGTTTCCACGCCAGGCACATGGCCGTTTATTTCCAATGTACCGGAAGTTGGCTGCAACAATCCGCACATAAGTTTGATAAATGTGGTCTTACCTGAACCATTGGGCCCCAGAAGGCCAATAATCCGGCCGCGTCCCACCGATAAATCAATATGGTCGAGCACAGTCTTTGTGCCATAAGCCTTTGTAAGGCCCTGGGCAATAATAAGTTCCTGATTCATACTTCTTCCTCCTTTTTATTCCATGATGACAGCAACTCTCTGGTTTGCTCATCAGTATAGCCAAGGGCACGCATGGATGCAAGAAATTCATCCATCCGCGCATATGCAATCTTCTCCCGCACGCTGCGGATCAGTGATAAATCCTCTGTAACGATTCGTCCCGCAGTGCGGCGCGTTTCTACCAGCCCTCTGCTTTCCAGTTCCGCCAACGCACGCTGCATGGTGTTTGGATTAACGCCTGCTTCTCCGGCCAGCCCGCGCACCGTTGGTACATCAGAGCCGGATGCATATACGCCGGACACAATGCGCAATGTGAGCTGATCCACAAGCTGCATCCATATAGGACGGTCATCGGTCAATTTCCAGTTCATAATACGTCTCCTTTTCTTGTATTATTGTATTAATCAACTAATACAACAATACAATATTTTTTCTAATTTGTCAACAGGCATTTGAATCAGTTATATCCATATCTGGAAGCCGCATACTTCTGGTGAACAGGAAACACGCTCTCTTGCGGAATTCTCCGCCCTGGCTGATGTATTTTTCTATACAAAAAAAATGTTTGAGCACCCATCCGTATGCTCAAACATATCTCACTTCCTATATGAATCTATATTCAGCCATTTATCCTTTACGGATAAAAATGAAAATAAACACCGCCTGGAGCGGCGCCTCCCCTTAAGCTGGCCATCTCACTTACCGTAACCAACTGGTATCCCGCCTCCGTAAGCCTTGGAATGATTTCAAGTGCAGCTGCCCCGGTCTGGGAATAAAGTTCATGCATCAGGACAATGTCTCCGTCCCGTATCTGACTCATCACCGCATTCACTGTTTTTGCAGCATTTCTTGTTTTCCAGTCTCTCGTATCAATACTCCACATTATGACAGGTGCATGGACATTTGCAATGACAGTACCGTTTTTTGCTCCGCCCGGCGGCCTTACCAGAGAGGGCCTGACACCGCTGGCAGCTTGTACCGCATCATTGCAAAGATTGATCTGGCTCTGAATCTGAGCACCGTTTAGCTTTGTGAGGGTTTTGTGCTCGTAGGTATGATTGCCGATTTCATGTCCTTCTGCTGCCATACGCTTCATTTCCGCTCCATAAGAGGAAACCCTGTTTCCTACCACGAAAAAAGTTGCTTTTCCTCCATATTGGGCCAGGCAGTCCATAATCTGATTTCCAACAGGAGCAAAAGGCCCGTCATCAAAGGTTAAAGCCACCATTGGTTTTGAAGGGTCTATCTGGCGTACTGCCGGCAACTGTTCCTGACTTTCCGAAGCAGTAGCTTCCTGCTGTCCATCACTTGCCGCCCCGGCATTTATGTCCTGGGCCAAGGTACTGTTCTGGCTTTCCTCACTGCTCCCCTCTTCTCCCTGCTTTCCCGGTTGTTCTGAAATATTACCATTCTCATCTACCCACCTGGCCACACCAGGGCCAAGGTTTTCATCTATCCAGCCATTTCGTACTTCCGGTGCCTCTTGACCCGATGCTTTTTCATCTGCCATGGACGGAAACGGGGTAGCAGGTACGAATGCTGTCACAAGTGCTATGGTCATAAGACCGAATCCCCATTGTAATATTTTTTTCATGCCACATCTCTCCTTTCCTTAATACTGCCCACGCTTCTTGGGCATAAAGGTATACCCGAAGGGTGTTTCCTTATTACTGCCCACGCTTCTTGGGCATAAAGGTATACCCACAGGGTGTTTCCTGCGGCCATAACCACTACTATACAGGAAACAGAAGAAAATTGGAAGGAGATTTACAAACTTAAATTAAAAAATCCTGATGCGTCAGCAGCGCCCGGACCACTGCTTCCATGGTCTTATTATCTGCCTCAAAGGTCAGCAAGGGCTCTTGAATGTCCTCCAGATAGTGGGCATCGGAATTGGTTATGATCCGGCAGCCCTCCAAATACGGGTTCCTTTTTTTCAGTTCAGGAAGTTTCGTAAGATCCTTTACTTCTGCAGCGGCAAACTGGCTGTCAGGAGGTACAAACCCCAGGTTGGAAAGCAGGCTGTTGGCTGACTTGTCAATATGGGCCGGGAACATGACACCCCCGTAGGATCTTACCAGATCCCACAGCTCATCAAATGAAATATTCACGCTGTTAATAAGCAAATTGGGTACTGTCCCGCATATGGCATCTTCCTTATTATATATTTGCTGTTTACCAAATATTTCCTCATTATTGGGAAATACCATCAGCCGTTCATACACATATCCATCAAACTCCATAGCCTTTTCAAGACTGGAAAACAAGCATATGGCATGTACTTCCTCTGAGGTACAGATTTCCATTCCAGGCACAGCAAGGATCCCATATATTTCTGCAAAATGGTGTACTGCAGGACAGTTTTTACAAGAATTGTGATCCGTTACCGCAATCACGTCAAGTCCTTTTATAGCAGCCATCCCCACAATGTTTGCAGGTGTCATATCATCATCCCCGCACGGCGATAAGCAGGAATGAATATGAAGATCATAAGTGAGCTTCATCATGAGGAAGCCTTTGGTAAATCAGCAGAGCAGCTTCAAAAATGGGCAGCTCTGTTTTTAAAACCGTAATTTCCTGATCTGCTGCCTTTTTGACCGCTGCTTCATCAAGAGCTGCCCCTTCTGCCATGATCACGCAGGCAGCATCGGCAAGAGAGGCCACTGCAAGTGTGTTTATGTTACCCATCACCGTTACCCACGCGCACCCCTCAGTTGCTTTTCCCATTGCAATGCTTAATAAATCGCAGCAAAACGGCTTATTAATCTCACGGTCAAGCGCTTCTCCTGCATTCACCAGTTCAAACAAATTGCTGTCAATCAATTCCCTTATTGTCATTTTGTTTCCTCCCGTCTTTTCTGTCGAGCTGAGTCATTTCATCGGAAATTCTCTGGATGTACTTTGTCATGACCTTGAGCTTTTCATAGCTTTCACTGTCACCTTCCACAATATCGGCCGCCAGCCTGGAAACCTCCTCGGAAAGCTTATGAACATTGTCCCTGAGGAAATAAACACAGTCCGATTCCACTGCCTCTCCCCTTACGATGTCTTCTGCCAGAGCCTTACAGGTAGGAGCACCGCAGGAACCGCAGTCTAAACCAGGAAACTTCTTTAACAGCCTTTCCACCTGATTAAGTCTTGCAAAGCTTTCCATCATAGTCTCGCCTAAATTAAACACAGGCTCATATTGAACCTCTTTGGTCCATTTCACCAGTTCTTCCGCACCTGCATGCATGTGGCTCCTGGCAACAGGCATGTACTTTCTAAGCCGCTTCAGCTTCACCTCCGCCACGTAGGGATTTTCCACTGTAAGTACACCGCCAACACAGCCGCCGTTGCATGCATTAAGCTCTACAAATTTTAAATTGGTAAATTTCTGATCCTCCATATCCTCCAGGACCCGTATGACATTTTCAATGCCGTCTGCCGCCAGATAATCTTCTGTAAACAGGCCGCTGGCCTCTCCTCCGCTCCGGCCCCAGCTGATTCCGATCTTCCCTGAAGTCCCGATTTCAGGCGGATCGTTTCCCACCGCCTTCATACAGGTTAAAAGTCTGGGATATACATCCTTTATGGCAAGCACCTTATCCACTTCACTGTGCTCTGTACCAAGGGGAGACTTTACATAGGTAACCTTGGAAGGACAGGGGGAAATAAAAATAATCCCGATTTTCTCTCTTTCCAGTCCCGTCTTTTCCATGGCTTTCTGGGCGGCAAGAATAGCAGCCACCTCCACCGGAGGATTTAAGGACAGCAGATTGGGAATCAGGTTGGGAAACTTGACCCGAATGAGCCGCACCACAGAGGGACAGGCAGTGCTGATAGCCGGAAGCTTGTCCAGATTATCACTTAAATACTCCCTGGTAGCCTCGCTCACCAGTTCCGCTGCCGCACTTACTTCAAATACATCATCAAATCCCATCATAAGAAGGGCATTTAAAACAATATTTACATCATCCAGATTGTTAAACTGGCTGTAAAGGGATGGAGGCGGCAAGGCCACTGTATATTCATACTGTTTTAAAACCTCAAGCTTATCATATGTCGCATGTTTTGCATGATGAGGACAGACCCGGATGCACTCTCCGCAGTCAATGCAGAATTTACCGTTGATCTGTGCTTTCCCGTTTCTCACCCTGATGGCCTGAGTCGGACACCGTTTGATGCAGTTGATACATCCCATGCAAAGCTTTTCGTCAAGCCTGACCGAATGATAAAATTTATCCACGTTAATACCTCATTTCTGCATTATTGCCCATGCCCTTTGGGCATAAAGGGATACCCGAAGGGTGTTTCTGCATTATTGCCCACGCCCTTTGGGCATAAAGGGATACCCGAAGGGTATTTCCTCCGCCACACATGCAGGCGCGCACCTTCAAAGAAGGAACCTTTTATATATTCACCACCATACGAATGGTCGTGCCTTTTCCTAATACTGTATCAATCTCCATATCGTCTGAATACTTCTTCATATTCGGAAGCCCCATTCCGGCTCCAAAGCCAAGAGAACGCACCGCATCCGGCGCGGTAGAGAATCCTGCCTGCATAGCAAGACTGATATCCGGGATTCCGGGTCCGACATCATTGAGGACCATCTCAATCCGGTCCGTAGTTATGTTAACTGTTATTTCCCCGCCCTTTGCATGAATCACCATGTTGATCTCTCCCTCATACATGGCAATTGCCACCTTACGAACAGCGTCGGGGGTAACCCCCATCTTTTTCAGCTTGCTTTTTACATCGCTACTAGCCTCTCCCGCTCTGGTAAAATCATCGGGAGATATGCTGTAATGAAATGTTATCATATCCGTCATTAAATAGCACCTCCATGGAGCCCGGCTTCATATAGCATTCCGCAGGCAGAGAACATGCGGTGTCCTGTTGACAAAATAATAAGCCCCCGTTCCTCCGCCATCAAAAGCATGGATTCATCTGGTTTTTTCCCCCTGACAAACACGATACAGACAATGTCCAGCATCTCTGCCGTGCGAATTACCTGAGGGTTGCACAGTCCCGTCAGTAGGACTGAATGATCTTTGGAAAATGCCAGTACATCACTCATCATATCAGAACCGCAGGCACTCCCGACCTCATCATCCAAGTGGTCTTCGCCTGCCAGTACCCGGGCACCCAGTTTATCTTTCACATCTCTTACTGTCATATTGACACTCTCCCTTCATTCATTCACTCTATTCAAACAATTCGCATCATTATTGATAATTATACCATAAATAGTCCTTTCAGTATAGAAATATTACACGGAAGGTTTGTTATTTTTTTGTCGAATGTTGATTAAAACTATAGATTTTTTCTCAATAACATGATAAAATATCAGTTACATTGCATAAGCAACATTTAAGGAGGTTATCAAATGGCTTGTAAAACACAAGGCGTCCAGTTTAACGGGACAAAAGAGCAGGAGACAGCTTTAAAAGAAGCAATCGCCCTGCTGGCAGACACAAAAGGATCTCTAATGCCTATCATGCAAAAGGCACAGGAGATTTATGGCTATCTTCCAATCGAAGTCCAAACCATGATTTCTAATGAAACGGGCATACCGCTTGAGAAAATTTATGGTGTTGCAACCTTTTATGCCCAGTTTGCACTTCAGCCAAAGGGCAAATACCAGATATCAGTCTGTCTTGGAACTGCTTGCTATGTAAAGGGTTCCGGTGACATCTTTCATAAGCTTGAAGAACTTCTAGGAATCACCAACGGGGAATGTACACCGGACGGGAAATATTCACTTGACTCCTGCCGCTGCGTGGGTGCCTGTGGCCTGGCTCCCGTCATGATGGTGAACGGAGAGGTTTACGGAAGGCTGAGTGCTGATGACATACCTGGTATCATTGCAAAATACAAATAAATAATTGCGCTTATGATGACAGAGATATCTTTAAATATTCTGGATGTGGCAGAAAATTCCACGCGGGCAGGCGCTTCCCTGGTTACCATTCTTGTTTCTGTTGATACGGTTGCAGATAAACTGTTTGTCACCATCAAGGACAACGGCTGCGGCATGACAAAGGAGCAGGTACTTCACGTAACGGATCCATTTTTTACTACCAGGAAGACCAGAAAAGTGGGCCTTGGTGTCCCATTTTTTCAATTTGCGGCAGAAAGCACAGGCGGAAGCTTTTCCATTGAGTCTGCGCCTTTAGCCGGAACAGCGGTGACCGCTGTCTTTGGCCTGTCCCATATTGACCGCATGCCTCTTGGTGATATAAACAGCACCATTGAAACCCTTATCACCTGCCATCCGGACACAGACTTTCTATATATCTATCGTTATAACCAATCGTCCTTTGAGCTGGACACCAGAGATTTCCGGGAAATATTAGGAGACATCCCCTTTGACACTCCCGAGGTATCCGCTTACATAAGAGAATATCTTAAGGAAAATAAATTAGAAACAGACGGAGGCGCGGCCATCTAGGCCCGTCAGATCAAGGTTGAAAATCATTTCAGCCCTATGTTTGTGAATTGACCGGATATGCAGACATATCCCCTTGATTCATCAGTATGGAAAATTGGAGGAATAACATGAAGACTCTTGAAGAATTAAAAGCTATTCGCGAGAAGATGCAGGGTCAGGTCAGCATGCGCGGCGAAGATCATAGCCGCACACGAATTCTGGTCGGCATGGCAACATGCGGAATTGCCAGCGGCGCAAGACCTGTTCTTAATACATTGTCAACCCTGATTCAGGAAAATCAGATGACAGACCGTTTTTCCGTGACTCAGACCGGCTGCATCGGCTTAT
>JAEWRS010000519.1 GCA_023398855.1 Bacillota bacterium | reverse complement strand
CTGTTCAATCTTCAGTTTTCAAAGTGCTTTTTGTGTGTTACTGTCGCAGCAGCACCTTTTATAGGATATCATGGCCGTCTGTTTTTGTCAACCATTTTTTCCATTTTCTTCAAAACTTTTTCATCGCTCATCGATGTGTTTTTAGAAGAAGTTTTGCCGCCTTTTTCAGCGGCGAGTTATATCTTATCAAAGATAACGACAAAAGTCAACAAATATTTTGCATATTTTGAAATTAATGTTTTGGTGGCCTATGTGAAAAGATTCATGTATCATTTACTTGTCATAAATCCATGAATTTTTCTTTCTTCTTAAATTATAACACTGATGCCAGGCCCCTATACATTTCCAATGGATAAACAGATCATTTCCCCGAAAGCTATTCTGCAGTTACAGGCTTCAGACCAATATCATTTGCTTCCCATACATTAGGAAGAAATGAGTATTAAAACGTTCATCAACTAAAAGAAGATTCTTTTTTGTTCTTATATTATATTTAGAAAGGGAGGATTTCATCTATATTTACTACAGTTGATCTCAAGACCTTTATTTGAAAACTGCAAGTAAAAATGCTTCCTTTTTCTTGACATTTCTCCCCTCAAATGGTATCATCAATGTTGTCGTCAGCGGGTATGGCGGTATTGGCAGACGCGGCAGATTTAGGTTCTGGTGGGAGACCGTGCAGGTTCAAGTCCTGTTACCCGCATTGCTTAAAGGCCCTAGTATATACAAGAAACCCTTGTATATGCCAGGGTCTTTGTTATTTTGAAATTGCACTAAAAAGTAGGCTGCTATTTCGAAATCCTTAGTTTCAGGTATTAAAGAAGAGACGGACTTGACCACCTTTATGAAAAAGAAAAGGCAGCTATTCGCTGTCCTCTTCCTCGTAAGCTTCTCTGTTTTCTTCATGCCTAAGCGTATTCGGTCCCAGGAAATGCCCCGTTCCCCAATGGTTATTGAAAGTATTGACTTCCTCTGCCCGGTCTTTATTAGGCTTTTGGTCTTTCTTGCATTTCTCCATATTATCACCTCCATGGTAGTATGAACAATTTGCAGAAAAATTATTATATGCAAAAGAAAACGCCTATGGAGCTAAAGCAGCTTTTATCCCATCTCCTTTAAGCACTAATATTCCGCCTTTTTTCTCCAACTAATATCAGTTTTTTTTTGCATGATTCTATTATTTAAATACCTTAGACAAAATATGACGAGTTGGCCAGAATTCATATAAATGAATGTTTTGTACAGAACCTTGAAAAGATTTAAAACTTTCTGCCAAAATCGGTAATGCGGCATATATTACTTCTGGTTTATCTATCAACATAGTTGTATGGGGAGTCCAATTAAAGCTATCGCCAAATTTTTCCTTTAAATTGAAAAGATTATTATTAGGATCCGGTGCAGCAAACAGTACCCTTGAACCGCCAAATATTCCAATATGATTAAAAGTAATGTCAAACGGTCTGATTTCCTTAGAAACTCGTGTCACCAATTTAATAAGTTCAGTTTCTTCTATTACCGGAAATGTCCCTAATGTTATATGTTGTGGAAGATCTTTAGTATGTGTACCAATGAAGCCTTGTCCATATAGCCTATTTTGTAAGGTAGCAAGATGTTGTTCGGTATTGTCATCATATCCAGCCATAACGCATAGAAATTTCTTTTCCATATTTTACCTCTCACGATATAAAAAGCCTTAACAATTTACGCACAAAAAAGCTCACGAAACTATATTGATGGTTAGTTGGCCATAAAAACTAAAACTTCATCTTAGGACCAAATAATTCTCGCTGGGTGTAAAACCCAGTTTTAAATACATTCCCATAGCTTCTTTAGAAGAATTAAGACATATCATCCCCATATCTTTCCCATGATCATCAATCAATTTCCTTACCAGCTTCGTTGCAATTCCCTTATTTCTATGTTCTATATCTACCCAAACGTTTGTTATCTGCCCAACAATTCCTTTTGGATTTTCATTGCTCGGCAGGATATTATAAAAGTATATTGTAGCCGAAGCTATAACTTTTTCATTGCAATATCCAACTATCGTATGGCATTCACCACTTAGGATTTTCTCCTCATAAAACTTTCTTATCTGATTAATTGTTTCTTTTTCGACCTCTTTTTCGGAGAACATCATTAAATCCCTTATCCTAAGCTCTATTAACATATCAATATCGTCAATTGTTAACTCTTTAAATAAAATCTCATGAGTAATCTTGTGTAGTTTGAGCCACCTGTCCGATCTCAGAGAGCCACCATTCCGTTTTACGGTGAGCCATCATTCCGGTACAGAGCGCCATTACAATATAAAACCTTTATAATGTATCTATGCATCTATTTTAGATGTAAATACATTTAAAGGAGGTCATTTTTATGACCAAGTATCGTGAAATTCTTAGGCTAAAAAGCCTGAATTTCAGTGAACGGAACATTGCATTAAGTTGTAGCTGTTCCAGAAACACCGTGTCAAAAGTCTTAAAACGTGCCAATGAATTAAATATTTCATGGCCGGTTGATGATTCTAAGACAGATGCTGTTATTGAGGAAACTATGTTCCCTCAAACAAAGGCTAATACATTAAGCGTATGCCTGATTTTTCTTACATCCGCAAAGAACTACTAAAAAATGGGGTAAGTAAAAAACTGCTATGGACAGAATACATGGAGGACTGCCGTTTAAACAACGAAGAACCGCTTATGTATTCTCAGTTCTGCAACTACATCCAGCAGGACGAGCAGAAACGCCGTGCGACCATGCACATCAGCCGAAAACCTGGTGAACAGGTCGAAGTTGATTGGGCAGGTGATCCAGCACATATCATTGATCCTGATACCGGTGAAATCACAAATGCTTTTATCTTCGTTGGTGTCATGACTTATAGCCAGTATGCCTATGTTGAAGCATTTATTAACGAGAAACAGCAGGCATGGATTACCGCTCATGTTCACATGTATGAGTATTTTGGCGGTGTAGCTAAAATCCTAGTTCCTGACAATTGCAAGACTGCCGTGGTGCATAATGGTGGATGGTATAACCAACAAATCAATGCCGTATATCATGAGATGGCTGAGCATTATGGCACTGCCATCATCCCCGCCCGCGTAAGGGCTCCAAAAGATAAACCCAATGCAGAAGGCAGTGTAGGAAATATATCTACCTGGATTACTGCAGCTCTGCGAAATGAACAGTTCTTTTCTTTAAGCGAATTAAATCGTGCAATTCGAGAAAAGTTGAATGCCTTCAATTCAAATCTTTTTCAAAAGAAAGAGGGCAGCCGGTTTAGTCTCTTCCACGACGAAGAACTGCCATTACTGGCACCACTACCTGCTACCCCATACGAACTGGCGGACTGGAAACAAGCCACCGTTCAGTTTAATTATCACATATCTTTAGACGGAATGCTATACTCAATTCCTTATGAATATATCAAACGCAAAGTTGATGTGAGGGTAACAGATAAAACAATTGAAGTTTTTTACAACCATAACCGCATCGCCTCCCACCGTCGATTATACGGAAGGAAAGGGCAATATATCACCACTCTGGAACATATGCCGGAAGACCACCAGAAGTATCTGGAATGGAACGGTGACCGTTTCCGCAAATGGGCTGAGCGAAATGGGATCAATACGTACATGGTAATCAATGCTATTCTTACCGCCAAACGTGTGGAACAGCAGTCCTACAAAGGCTGTATGGGGCTTCTGAAGCTAGCTGATAAATATTCAGTCGAGCGTCTGGAAGCAGCCTGTGAAAAGGCTCTGACTTAAACAGCAACTCCCAGTTATAAAAGTATCAAGAACATACTAACAACTGGTCAGGACAAGGCACTTCCGAATGAAAAACCATCGGAAAACACACACAACAGTTACGGCATCACAAGAGGTGCCGGCTATTATGGGAGGTAAAAAGCTATGACAAACCAAAGTACGATTGATAAATTAATTGAAATGCGCCTAACATCAATGTCTGATGCATTTCGAAATCAGATGAACGATTCCAAGATGAAAGAAATCCCATTCGAAGACCGCTTTGGTATGCTTGTTGATATCGAATACAGCAGCCGTAAAAACAATCGTTTGAGAAGAATGGTTAAAAATGCTGAATTCGATCAGGTGGATGCAAGCGTCATGGATATCGACTATACATCCGGACGCAAGTTAAACAAATCTCTAATTTTGAGAATGGCAACCTGCGAATATATCACTGAGCACCGGAATATCTTTATCACCGGTGCAACAGGCAGTGGTAAAACATATATGTCCTGTGCCTTTGGCATGGAGGCATGTAAGCAGTATTATGCGACTAGGTATATCCGTCTTCCTGACTTGCTTCTTGACCTTGAAATGGCAAGAAATGAAGGTACATATCGGAGAGCGTTAAAGAAATATGCCAATCCATTATTACTTATAATTGATGAATGGCTACTTCTAAAACCAACTGCGAATGAACGCAAAGATATTTTTGAATTGCTGCAATTGCGTCGTAAAAAATCCTCTACCATCTTTTGTTCCCAGTATCGACCTGATGGATGGTATGAACAGTTAAGTGGGGATGATGGTCCATTGGCTGATGCCATCCTTGATCGCATTATGCACGACGCATATAAAATCACTATTGAAAGCATTGATTCATCAAAAGACATTTCAATGCGTGAGGTCTATGGTATAGACAAAACAATAAGTGAATAATTAGTGGCTCTATAGTTCCGGACAGGTGGCTCACGCTACACCGGAACTGCGGCTCTGCCGCATAAGAATATTCAAAATGTTTTAATGACAAAGAAAACTCAATTTGATGGTATGAATGAAAGAATCGATATTCTGAAAAAATACATTCCTGAATTAGATGGAAGCATCATTTTAACAAAAGCAAAAGAATTGAAATGTAACGCAGATGATATTGTGGATGCAGTATGTCTTGCAGTTACAGCAAATCTGAATTATCAGTGTAAAGGGGAAACGATACCGGCGGAACCAATGATCGATGACAATGGGCTTATTATGCATATGGTCATACCAGCAGACAAAAATGAGTATGATTGATTATGATTATACAGTGTACAAAGGATTTGCAAATATATTTATAATTGGATACTAAGGTTATAGAAACACTGCCAGAAGGATATACGTCAGTAGAAGATAGCTATGGATTCCATGCGCATGTTAAGAAAATTCGTGGAAGAAATACGTTCGTTTTTATCAATAACAAAATGAGATAAAGTCTGATTTTTATGGGAGGCCGATTTTCGAACGGTATGGAAATGCAAAAATGGAGTTTCTACGGAGGAACAAGATGAAAGGTTCAGAAACAAAACTTGTTGCTTATATGCAGGGGTCAAATAAGAGATTTGTGATTCCTGTATATCAGCGCAATTATGATTGGAAAACTGAAAATTGTAAGCAACTTTATGATGACCTTGTAACTGTAGTACATAGCCAGCGAAAAAGCCATTTTTTCGGAAGCATTGTATCCGTTTATAATCCTGATGGTGCCAATGATGAATTTCTGGTTATCGATGGGCAGCAGCGATTGACCACCGTTTCAGTATTGATGCTGGCTATGTATAATCTGCTGGAGCATAAAGTTGTTGTTCCAGCAAAGGCGACTTTAAGTGAGCGTATTTATGAGGAATACCTTGTAGACAAATGGCAGGAAGAGGACACTCGTATCAAACTGAAGCCTGTTAAAAATGACCAGAAGGCTTTCGGAAAGCTCTTCGATGATGCCGCCGAATATATTAATGAATCGAAATTAACCATCAACTATAACTATTTTTACGACCGTATTCAGAAGCAGGAAATTACCGTTGATGAATTGTTTGATGCAATTTGCCGCTTGGAAATCATTAATATTACACTTAATCAGGAGGATAACCCTCAGCTTATTTTTGAAAGCCTAAACTCCACAGGTGTGGCTTTGAGTGAAGGTGATAAAATTCGCAACTTCATTCTGATGGGGTTGCCGACTAAAGAGCAGAATAATTCCTATGAAAAATACTGGAACCGGATAGAAATTTGCACGGATTACGATGTTAGCTCTTTCATCAGAGACTACTTGAGTGTAAAACAGCAAGCGATTCCATCACAGAGCAAGGTGTACTTTACCTTTAAAGCGTTTGTGGAAGAAAGCAAATATGCAACGGAAGATCTGCTTAAAGACTTGCTGACCTATGCGAAATTGTATGAGGTACTTCTGAAGGGCAAGACAACCGGTAAACAGCTCAACTCCTGTATTTACAGGCTCAATCGATTAGAAACCACGGTTACAAGACCATTCTTCCTTGAAGTACTGCGCCTACAGGCAGATGATAAATTGAGCATCACTGAAGTATCAGAAATCTTTTTGAAAACAGAAAATTATCTATTCCGTAGAACTATCTGTGATTTACCGACCAATGCTCTGAACAAAATTTTTCTGATGCTGCATAGAGAAATCACTCGCTATGATGGTACCGAAGATAACTATGTCGCAAAGTTCAAATATACACTGCTATCCAAAAAGGAAACAGCCAGATTTCCAGACGATACAGAGTTCACCACGGCTTTTGCGGAACGTCAGGTTTATTTTATGAACAGTAAGAATAAAATTTATATTCTTGAAAAGTTCGAGAATTACGGCACAGTCGAAGATAAGGATGTATACCGCCATTTTGATGAAGGTGAATATTCCATCGAACATATAATGCCGCAGCATCTTACTCCGGTGTGGGTAAAGGCGCTTGGTGAAGATTATGAACATATTCACGAGGAATGGCTTCATAGAATTGCCAACCTCACACTGACCGCCTATAACTCCAAATACAGCAATAGTCCATTTGCCGATAAAAAAGATATGAAAAATGGCTTCAAGGAAAGCGGTATTCGAATGAATACCTTTATTGCACAGAATGATAAATGGACATTAGCTGAACTGGAAGAACGCAGTGAATATCTGATGAGACGTGCGCTTGAAATATGGGCATCTCCAATTACGGATTTCAGGCCGGAAGAAAAGCAGCTGGATTCGTGCACCTTGGATGATGACACGAATCTCAGTGGCAGAATAATTGCTCGATTTGGCTATAAGAATACTGAGCAGCCTGTTACCAGCTGGATTGATATGTTTGAACGTATAATGAAAATACTTCATGCTGAAGATAAATCTGTATTGTCAAAATTAGCTTATACCACGGACAATAGTATCGATTTGTCACAGTATGTAAGTTTCAAAAAGACAAATCTACGGGGAGCTATCGAAATCGAAGACGGTATTTATTGCGAAAAGAATACCAGTACTTGGTTGAAGTTGTCATTGTTAAGGCGTTTCTTCAAACTCTATAACGCAGATCCGTCTGATCTGGTATTTTTCCTTAGAGATGATACCGAACCCGCTGATGCCGAATTAGCTGGTACCAGATATGAATTACGAAAGCGATACTGGGCATATGCACTTGAGTATATTCAGGCAGCACACGGAGATAAAGGTTCGTTTAGCAACGTGAATCCGTCTAAGGATAACTGGATTAATGGGTTCTTTGGCATAGGTGGATTCACTATCTGCTGTGTTGCAAATTATGATTCAGCACGTATAGAGCTGTACTTAGGAAAATCAAAAAAAGAAGAAAACAAAGCAACCTTTGACAAGTTGGTTGCAGAAAAGGCTTCTATCGAAACAGCTCTCGGTGTGACTCTAATCTGGAACCGTGGAGACGATATAAAATCGTCCAAGATATATTATCAATTGCATAATGTCAGCATTGAAAATGAAACGGATTGGCTGCAGATGGCAAAATTCCACGCTGAATGGAGCAAGAAGTTTTATGATGTACTGGTTCCATACTTAGAAGCGATGTAATAGCGATAAGTATGAGGAAGCTGATTTGAAAAAGGGTTTTGCATTTTCTAAAGAAGTATTTGGTTGTCACCAACAACCGTCAGAAAATCTGATCTGTTGGCCAAAAATCAAAGAGTTACGTGCGCTTGTAAATGTAATTAAGTACTCTGAAGGTGATTTAGAACGAAAGCTCAGAAAAATGAGGCCGGACTATTTTGAACATGATACTGGAATTGATAAATATGATTTATTGTCACGATATCTTTCAACTTTGTTAAAGGCTACGTTACAAATAGAGAGTGAAGATTTTATTGATTATTATGATGCGCTTATTGCATTTTGGAATGAACTGCCAGAACGAATGTATACAAAAGAGGATATTTGAAGTATAAGTTATAGTTTTTCAGTACCATAAAATATGATAGGGTGATTATTTAATCCGACAGTAGACTGAGTTTTATACAATTAATTATTGGAAGATGGCTTGGTTGTAATATTATCATGACTTTTGAAATTTTTTAGCGGTACACTCAAATCGTGATTTTGCTTGTTCATGGAATCGGTTTATCGGGTCTGATTTCGCTCGCGAGAGAACAGGATAGATGTTTTTCTGGATTTTTGCGTGTGCATGGGAATTGGTCTGTATGGGGATAGAAAGAGGTGAGACAGATGAAATATGTGGTGTTGTTTAGGGGAATCAATGTCAGTGGCAAAAACATCGTCAAGATGAACGACTTGAAGCAATTGCTGCTTGACCTGGAATTGAAAAACGTTCAAACCTATGTACAAAGCGGTAATGCGGTCTTGGAGTCCGACCTTGATGAAACCGCTTTACAGAATAAAATTTACGATGGTTTTGTCAAACGGTTTGGGTTTGAGAGCGGCGTGATAATCAGGAGTATTGATGAGATGAAGTGCCTTATCGCACAATTTCCGTTCTCGCAAGACGAGATAACAGCTGCTGAAACGGCCGACGCTCAAGTGGAACACCTATATGTGTATTTTTTAGATAGTCTACCGGAGCAAACCAAGCTTGATGCCATCTGCAGAAAGTTTGCCGTCTCGGACACTTTGCGGGCGGGGAAAAGAGAGTTATATCTTCTTTGCCATCAAAGCATACGAAAATCAAAACTGGCTGCCAATATGTCCAAAGCATTTAATACGGCTACGGTACGGAATTGGAAAAGTGTCTGCAACTTATATGATATGATGGCAGACATACCAATACGAAAAAAATAGGGAGATATCTATAGGCAGTAATGGACCTATGTCAATACTTTGGACACAGAAAGTTGATCTTCCCCC